>JBBTVG010000014.1:0-44638 GCA_038063375.1 Patescibacteria group bacterium | reverse complement strand
GGTAGGGAACACCATTTCCAAAAAACGACCACATCCGCCCACTAGGGCGGATTTTGTATTCTTGATTCTCTCTCTTCTTTAAGATAAGATAACCCTAATGCGTCCCGTTAGAGGCCGCGATCGACTCCGTATGTGATCCGTATTTCCGGCACATAGCGTAATTATATATACTCATGGATACCAAACATACAACACGAACGCGATCTGCCTCTAACGGGATGCGCCAATCTCACCTTGCAACAAAAACACGAAAAGAGGCTCCAGCCGATGAAGTTGCGAACAACGCAAAACTTCTTATTCGCGCCGGTTTTATAGATAAACTGGGAGCGGGGGTGTACACCTATCTGCCTCTCGGATTGCGCGTGCTTAAAAATATTGAGAATGTTATCCGAAGAGCAATGAACGCGGCGGGAGGGCAGGAGATACTGATGCCTTCGCTTCAACCAAAAGAGAATTGGGAAAAAACAGGACGATGGAACACGATGGATGATTTGTATAAAGTGAAAGACAGCTCCGGCAGAGAAAACGCGCTTGGTCCTACGCACGAAGAAGTGGTGGTGCCGCTTGCGACGCAACTCGTTTCTTCATATAAAGATCTTCCGCTGTATCTCTATCAGATACAAAATAAGTTCAGAATGGAATTGCGCGCAAAGTCGGGGCTTTTGCGCGGGAGGGAATTTATGATGAAGGACTTGTACTCATTTCACGCTACGGAAGAGGACTTGGAAGCATATTATGAAAAAATGAAGGGAGTGTACCACAATATCTTTGAAACGGTTGGTTTGGGTGGTCTGACACGCCTCACGTTTGCTTCGGGAGGCAGTTTCAGCAAGTATTCTCACGAATTTCAGACGGTGACTCCGGCGGGAGAAGACACGATATATCTCTGTGAGTCGTGCATGGTAGCCGTGAATAAAGAAATTATTGCTGAACAGAACGTGTGTCCGGAATGCGGTAACAAGGAATTAAAAGAAGAACGATCAATTGAGGTGGGTAATATTTTCAATCTTAAGACCAAATTCTCCGATGCATTCGGACTGACGTACAAAGATAACGCCGGGGCAGAGCAGAAAGTGCTCATGGGATGCTATGGGATCGGACTCTCGCGTGTTATGGGAGCGGTTGCAGAAGTGCTTTCGGATGAGCGTGGTCTTCTATGGCCCCAGTCCATCGCGCCGTTTTCGGTGCACCTGCTTTCTCTCGGGAAGGACGCCGAAGCGGAAGTTTTGTACGAAGCGCTTCGGGCAAAAGGAATTGAAGTACTCTATGATGATCGGGACGTTTCCGCGGGAGAAAAGTTTGCCGATTCCGATCTGATCGGCATACCTCTCCGGATGGTGGTGAGCAAGAAAAGTTTGGAAGCGGGAGGAATTGAAGTAAAAAAGCGTCTCGAGAAAGAGGCAGAGATCCTCACGAAAGAAGAGCTCTTTAATCGGCTTTTAAAATAATATGTTTGAGAAATTCTATAGTTTATTTTCCAATGATATCGGCATTGATCTGGGAACGGCGAATACGCTCGTGTATCTGCGCGGCCACGGCATTGTGATCACCGAACCGTCTGTTGTCGCGGTCAATCAAAAAACAGGGCGTGTGGTTGCGATCGGAACAGACGCAAAACAAATGCTGGGCCGCACCCCGGGGCATATCACCGCGATTCGTCCGCTGGTGGACGGGGTTATTTCCGATTTTGAGATCACTGAGGAAATGTTGGCGTATCTGATGAACAGGGTCAAAAAAATATCCAATAAAATGATCCGCCCGCGCGTGGTGATCGGTGTTCCTTCAGGGGTGACGAACGTACAGATACGCGCTGTCCGCGACGCGATGAAATCCGCCGGAGCACGCGAGGTTCACATTGTGGAAGAACCCATGGCGGCGGCTATCGGTATTCGTTTGCCGGTTAAAGAACCGGTCGGTTCCATGGTGATAGACATGGGCGGCGGGACGACCGATATCGCGGTCATCTCATTGGGTGGCATTGTGCACTCCAAGAATCTGCGGATTGCCGGAGACAAACTGAACACGGACATCATTTCTTATATTCGCGATGAGTTCAAGATCCTGATCGGCGATCGCACCGCCGAAAGCGTGAAGATCGCCATCGGATCGGCGCTTGGCGATACGTCGGCAGAGGCGTCCATTAAAGGCAGAGATCTTATTACCGGGTTGCCCCGGGAGGTTATTATTACGGAATCAGATATCAGGGAAGCGATTGCTTCGTCCATCAATCATTTGGTGGAAGCGGCGAAGGAAGTATTGGAGGGAACGCCGCCGGAAATTCTCTCGGATGTCATGAATCGCGGCGTGATGCTGGTTGGCGGCGGCGCGCTCATTCCGGGCCTCGCAGAACTCTTACACAAGGAGCTGAAGATACCCGTTCATATCGCCGATGATCCGCTCACGTCAGTCGTGCGCGGAACGGGAATCATCGTGGAAGATCTCGAATATTTCAAGGATGTATTAATTGAAAATGAAGATGAGTTACCGCCAAAATAACACAAAGCGTAATACACTGGCGGTTGGCGTCGTTCTTGTGTTGGCGGTATCCACTTTTTATTTTTGGGGCGGCACGATCTATTACGGTATTTCTGCGGCGGCTCACTACGTTTCGGAGCCGCTCTGGAAAGCGGGGAATCGCATGAGCAATACGGCTTCTTCATACAGTGCCTTTTTGGATTCAAAGGAAACTTTGGAGGGGAGGAATGATGAACTGGAGAAAGAGGTTCAGGAGCTTCGCTTGAAACTCCTCTCTAAAGATCTGTTGCTGAAAGAGAATAAGGAACTGAAGGCGATACTCGGGCGTGTCAGCAATCAACGTGCCATACTTGCCACAGTGCTCTCTCGGCCGAACAATTCTCCGTATGATACATTGATCATTGATATCGGGAAAGATAAGGGAATAGAGAAAGGAGACAAGGTCTTGGTTGCCGGAGAGATCGTGGTGGGGACGGTAGGGGAGGTGTACGCGCGTTCTTCAAAAGTGGAACTGTATTCTTCCCCGGGCCTCACAAGAGACGTTGTGCTGGGAGGAAGCGGTATTCCCGCGACCGCTAAAGGGAAAGGCGTTGGCAATTTTGAGATCATACTGCCGCGTGATGTTTCGGTCGTTTTAGGCGATGTGGTCACCATTCCTGATATTGACCTGACGGTGCTCGGCAGCGTTCTGTATATCGGGAAAGACCCCAACAGCCCGTTTCAAACGATTCTTGTGAAAAGCCCGGTCAATTTTAGTGAGTTAAAGTGGGTAGAAGTCGTTATCTCTTCTCCCGAGCATACCAATTAATACGTGATCCCTAAAACTGTTGTATCCATGATAAAAAGAGCTATCGCAGATGTATGTATACTATTGAGTGTCTTATACGCGCCGTGGTGGGTGACGGCGTTCATCGGTATTCTTTTTGTGTTTTATTTTAGTAATTATTACGAACTGATAGCCGCAGGCGTACTTGTTGATGTACTCTACGGAAACAATAGCACCCCTTTATTCCACATCCCTTTTATTTTCAGTATCGACTCAGTTGTTTTTTACGTTCTCGTTCAATTCTTGAAGACCAAAATGCGCATGTATATCTAAATTATGTCAAAGAAACGAACATACAATCACGAAATAGATCCCGATGAGATCTTCTTGGATTCCCATAATCTTCCTGAGTTTGACATACATCAGTTTGAAGGAAGAATTGAACGTCCCATTTCCAAACAGGCGGTCGCGCTGATGGGTATCGTGTTCATGCTAGTGGGAGTAGTTTTTCTCGGACGCCTGATGGACCTTCAGGTGGCACGCGGAGAATCTTATCGAGAGCGCAGTGAAAATAATCGTCTGCGACATATTCCTATCTTTGCGGAGCGCGGAGTGATCTATGACAGGAACAATCAAGAGATGGCATACAACGTGCCGAGCGAGGATGATTTTTCAGAACGGGAATATATCAAACAAGAAGGATTTTCGCACGTTCTCGGATATATCAGTTATCCGAAAAAAGACAGTTCGGGCTTTTATTATCAAACCGCTTTTGAAGGCAAGAACGGCATTGAAAGTACGTACAACGATCTCTTAGAAGGGAAACAGGGGATCAAGATAAACGAAGTGGACGTGTTTGGCGGCGTGCAATCCGAGAGCACCATACTCCCGCCCGAGGACGGTGAAAATATCGTGCTCTCCATTGACGCGCGCGTTCAGAGCAAGTTCTATGAATTGATAGGAAATTTGTCCCGCGATGTTTCGTTTACCGGCGGGGCGGGTATTATCATGAATATTGAAAACGGGGAATTGCTCGCGCTGGCAAGTTACCCGGAATACAGTTCGGATGTACTCTCTCGCGGTAGCGACAGCGAAAAAATAAGCGCGTACATCAACGACCCGAGTAAACCATTCTTGAACCGAGCTGTTTCAGGGCTCTACACGCCAGGGTCAACGGTCAAGCCGTATGTGGGGCTTGGCGCGCTACATGAAGGTATTGTGACGGCAGATACTTCAATACTCTCCACCGGCTCCATATCAATTCCTAATCCGTATTTTCCGGATCTACCCTCTATTTTCAACGACTGGAAAGCGCACGGATGGGTGGATATGCGCAAGGCGATCGCTGTTTCATCCAACGTTTATTTTTACGAGATTGGCGGGGGTTACGAGGACCAAAAAGGACTCGGTATCGCAAAAATAGAAAAATACGTCCGCATGTTCGGTTTGGGGGAACTGACCGGCATAGATATACCGGGAGACGTGGAAGGAGTGGTCCCGAACCCGCAGTGGAAGGAGAGCAATTTCCCCGGCGACCCGTGGAAGGTTGGCGATACGTACCATACGTCAATCGGACAGTATGGTTTTCAAGTGACGCCTCTGCAAATGGTGCGCGCCGTTGCGGCGATTGCAAACGACGGCACGTTGGTAAAACCGCACCTTTTGATCGGGATTTCGGAGCAGCCGATCAATCAGGAAGAGTTTATCGTGGGCACCATAGATATAGAAGGAAAATATTTCAATGTCATCAAAGAGGGAATGAGGCGCGCGGTTATTGAAGGATCAGCAACCGGGTTGAATATTTCCGGGGTCAGTGTCGCGGCAAAATCAGGTACTGCGGAAGTGGGGGTCTCCAAGAAACGCGTCAATTCATGGATCACGGGATTTTTCCCTTATGAAAATCCCAAATATGCTTTTACGGTTGTCATGGAAGAGGGTCCCCGCGCAAATTTGATCGGAGCATTGTATGTGATGCGTCAGCTTCTGGAATGGATGGCGGTGGAAACACCCGAATATACGCAGTGACGAATAAACCAACCATTCATTGACTTTTGACCTTCTTGTCCCTATAGTTAGAACTTATATATACATACCTATATGAACGATGAGCAAAAAACATACTTGAGCAAAGAAAAACACAAAGAGCTTACCGAAGAGCTCGATTTTCTTAAGACGAAGCGACGCAAAGAAATTGCCGAGAAGCTTGAGTACGCCAAGTCGCTTGGCGATCTCTCTGAAAATGCCGAGTATCATGAGGCGCGAGAAGATCAAGCAAACACTGAACGGCGTATCATTGATCTGGAAGCATTACTCAAAGACGTAGAAGTGGTGAAGAAACACCATAGTGAAGAAGTGGAGATCGGGTCTGTTGTGGTTGTGCAAAAAGAGGGCGAGAAAGAAAAAAGAACCTATCAGATCGTTGGTTCTGCGGAGGCGGACTCCGCTCAAGGAAAGATCTCAAACGTGTCTCCGCTCGGCGAGGCACTCATGGGCAAGAAAAAAGGGGAGACTGCTTCTTTCCAAATCCCCGCCGGTGAGGTAAAATATAAAATTATAGACATTGAATAATCAGCTTCTTTAGCCAGAAGTTCCCAAGAACTTAAACGCGAGAAGCTCTCCCCCCGTGGCATCTCTAGAAGAACTTCGCAGTGAACGCATTAAAAAGCTCCAGAATCTCAAGACAGAAGGGATAAATCCATATCCTATTGTTTCGCATAGGGAATATTCACTTGCCGAGGCGCTTCTCGCATTTCCAAAACTCTCAAAAAGAAAAAAACCGATCGTTCTTGTCGGGCGCGTGCTCGCACTTCGCAAACAAGGCGGCCTCATATTCCTCAATTTTAGTGACGGCACGGAAACACTGCAAGCGATGATGAAGAAAGATGATCTTAAGAATGGAAGTTTTCAGTTGTTTGCCGACAACATAGACATTGGCGATTTCGTTGAATTCACGGGGTCGCTCTTTATCACCAAGCGAAAAGAAAAAAGTATTCTGGTGAAGGGTTGGCGCATGCTCGCGAAAAGCTTGCGACCGCTTCCTGACCAATGGGCGGGACTCTCGGACGTGGAGGAGCGATTCCGAAAGCGATATCTGGACACGCTTATGTCTGCCGAAGTGAAAGAGCGTTTCGTCATGCGCTCGCGCATGATCACGACATTGCGCTCCCTCTTGGACAAAGAAGGGTTTCTTGAAGTGGAAACACCGATATTACAACACCACGCCGGTGGGGCTACGGCAACGCCGTTTACGACGCATCACAATGCGCTTGATGTTCCACTCCATCTGCGCATTGCCCCGGAACTGTATTTGAAGGAACTTTTGATCGGCGGATTTCCGAAAGTGTATGAGATGGGAAGAAATTTCAGAAATGAGGGCATTGACGCGACACACAATCCGGAATTTACCATGCTTGAGTTTTACGAAGCATACAGCGACACGAGGAAACTCATGGTGTTCATGGAGCGCATGATAAAAGCAACGGTAAAAACGCTTTTCAAGAAACAGAATATTCCCTACGGCGACAACACCATAGATTTCTCTAAAAAATTCCAGGTCGTTTCGTACCTTGATCTGCTCAAGCGCTACGCGCTCATCACACACCCGGAATCTATCACCAAAGAAGAAGCGACGACCAAGGCGCATCAGCTGGGCGTGCCGGTGGACAAGGGGGATGGAGTGCAGAAAATACTTGATAATATCTACAAAAAATCATGCCGGCCAAAACTGATACAGCCGACCTTCGTTATTGATTATCCTACCGATTACCTACCGCTTGCGAAACGGAAAGAAGAAGGAGGAAATCTCGTTGACGCGTTTCAATTGGTCATCGCCGGCATTGAAGTGGGGAAAGCGTTCTCCGAGCTCAATGATCCGCTTGATCAGGCGGAGCGTTTCAAAAATCAGGAAGAGCAAAGAAAAGCTGGCGACAAAGAAGCACAGACTCGCGACGATGCATTTTTGGAGGCAATGGAATACGGTATGCCGCCCGCGGGAGGCGTAGGGATCGGCATTGAACGCCTAGTGCTTTTGTTTACCAATACGCACAATGTTCGCGAGGTCATTTTGTTTCCGACATTGCGTCCAAAAGGGTAGCACGGAAGATTTTTTAAGTTTCTCGATCAGCACTGATCAAATCATAGATCCGGGTATTGTTTCCCCACTACTCCAGTATACTGGAGTAGTGGGGAGGGGAGAGATTCCGCACAAATCGTGAGATATACAAAAACCGACCCCCGATGGGCGGTTTTTTAATGCGTGCCTCACGGGCGTTTTTACCATGCGCGATAATGTTTTATGGAGTACGGGAGGGTGGCTCTTGTGGATAACTTTTTTGTGTAGTGGGATGAAGTGGTATAGAATGAAAGGCAAGTGGGATAAGGTGGGATGTTTCCCAAACACCAACCATGCTCATAGGCGAATACATACACACGCTTGATCCAAAAAAAAGGCTTTCGCTTCCCGCTAAATTTCGCAAAGAGGTAGGGAAAAAAGTCGTTATTACGCGCGGTTTGGACAAGTGTCTGTTTATCTACCCCTTGAAGCAATGGGAAAAGATCTCAGCAAAGCTCGCGGAGCTTTCCATGGGAAAGGCGGACAGCAGGGGATTCAATCGCTTTATTCTTGCAGGTGCCGTTGAAACAGAAGTGGATGTTGCTGGACGAGTGCTCATTCCGGATTTTCTAAAGGCGTTTGCGCATTTGCACAATAAGGTCGTTGTGGCGGGTGTGCATAATCGCATTGAAGTATGGGATGAGAAGTCTTGGAACACCTACACTGTGCGGGTTGAAAAACAGGCTGACGAGTTGGCTGAAAAGTTAGGGGAGATCGGAGTTCTGTAACATGCACCAGTCAGTTCTTTTACACGAAGTCATCACGTATCTGGATATTAAGAAAGGAGATGCGGTTTTAGATGGAACCATAAATGGCGGCGGTCACAGCAAGGCCATGTGCGAGCTCATTGGCAGCAAAGGGAAGTTGATCGGGATCGATCAGGACAAGGACGCTTTAGAGCGGGCAACGAAAGCGCTTAGCGAATGCGCTACGCCGCACTCTCTTATTCAGGAAAATTTCAGGAACCTTGATCGGGTACTTTTAAGCACTGGTATGAAGACGGTAGACAAGATATTGCTTGACCTGGGTTTCAGCAGTTTTCAGATAGAAACGTCCGGAAGAGGGTTTTCTTTTCAGAAAGACGAGCCACTTCTCATGACCTTGAAGGCATCCCCACAACCGGAGGACCTCACCGCGGAGGAGATCGTGAACACATGGGAGGAGGAGCACATTGCGGATATCATCTACGGATTTGGTGAAGAGCGTTTTTCACGAAGGATCGCCAAAGGGATTGTATCGGCTCGGGAAAAAAAGCGCATTACCACGACAGGGGAGCTCGCACGGATCATCATTGAGAGCGTTCCCGAAAGACTACGGAGTGGGAAAATACATCCCGCCACCAAGACATTTCAGGCACTGCGCATCACGGTGAACGATGAACTGGGAGCGCTCACAGAAGGGCTCGAGAAGGGGATACGAGCGCTTTCTCCCGGAGGAAGGATGGCCGTCATTTCATTTCATAGTCTTGAAGACCGGATCGTCAAAAACACGTTCAGGCAAAAACAGAAAGAGGGAATCGTTTCCATACTTACCAAGAAGCCTCTCACCCCAAGCAGAGAAGAGATCGGAGAGAACAAGCGCGCGCGGAGCGCTAAATTGCGGGTCATAGAAAAATTATGAGAACAATGAGCCTACCACAACGAGATATCAACTACGAACAAGCGGCATTTTGGGCAGTATCCCTTTTGGTGCTCTCGTTCGTCTTTGGCTATTCATATTTTGTAAATGCGACCGTCCTTCACGTGGTAGGGCGCCAAAACACGGAACAAAAGGCATCCGAAGTGCGTGCGCACATTTCTGAACTTGAAACAACTTATTTTGCGCGTATGAATGGCATGAATCTGGATCTCGCGGTATCATATGGACTAGAGGAGGCCGGGGAAACAACATTCGTATCTCGTAAAACACTGGCCAAGAAGACCCTTACGTTCAATAATAGATCTCTTGCGCAATAATCTTTTTATTGCAATACATATCTTGCATAGCTTTCACATTTTTCCTTCGCCTCAATTAACACGCAGCGTCTACTTGTATGAAAGCTGAAACTACACCGCGCATTCATATACTATTTTTTTTAATGCTACTCTTTGCGATAGTCCTCGTAGGGAGGCTTTTTTTTCTTCAAATCGTGCATGGGCAAGCATATCAAGAAATGGCGGACAGTCAATATGTGACGTCCGTCTCCAACATCTATGAGCGTGGGTCCATTTTTTTTCAAGATCGAAGAGGACAGCTCGTGTCTGCGGCAACGTTGAAATCGGGATATATTATTTCCATCAACCCCAGCATAATAGAAAACTCCGAGGAGGCGTACGAAAAAATACAAAAGATCATTCCTCTTGATAAAGAGTCTTTCTTCGTCAAAGCGGCAAAGAAAGAAGATCCCTACGAAGAGCTTGCTCGCCGTGTCGCAGAGGAGTCAGCTTTTGCGGTGCGCGACCTTGAGATTCCGGGCGTTTCAATCCAGAAAGAAAAGTGGCGTTTTTATCCCGCGGGGAAAACCGCCGCGCATATTTTGGGGTTTGTCGGGTACAGCGGCGACACGCTGAGCGGGCGCTATGGCCTTGAACGCTATTATAACGACATACTCTCGCGCGCGAACGAAAATCTCTACGTAAACTTTTTTGCCGAAGTTTTCTCCAACATCACGGATTCAATTCTCAAAAGTGATAATTCCAAGGAAGGAGATCTGGTCTTAACCATTGAGTACAATGTGCAGTTAGCGCTTGAGGCGACGCTTGCGCAAGTGATGAAAGACTGGTCTTCGGAATCCGTGGGAGGCATTATCATCAACCCAACCGACGGAAGGGTGTATGCCATGGCATCACTGCCTAATTTTGACCCCAATCTATTTCAAAAAGAGGAATCCTTGGCCGTATTCGGGAATCCTATTGCGGAAAATGTGTACGAAATGGGGTCCATCATCAAACCACTCACCATGGCGGCTGCTCTGGATACCGGCGCCGTGACCGCGCGCACCACATACAACGACAAAGGGTATATCAATTTAGACGGGTATCGGATAGCCAATTACGACGGTGAAGCGCGCGGCGTAGTGTCTATGCAGGAAGTATTAAATCAGTCGCTCAATACGGGTGTTGTGTTCGCGGAACAGAAAATGGGAGGGGAGGCCTTCCGCTCATATATGGAGGCGTATGGCATCGGCAAAGAAACCGGCATTGAAGTGCCGAATGAAACAAAAGGACTCACCGACAACTTGAAGAGCGGACGCGAAGTTGAATACGCGACTGCCTCTTTCGGGCAAGGTATCGCCATGTCGCCGATCGCAACCGCACGCGCGCTTTCCACGCTTGCAAACGGCGGATTACTTATTGAACCGTATCTCGTGGACCGCATTGATTATAAGAACGGGGGAAGCAAAAAAACCTATCCCGATGAAGGGACACGCGTACTTAAGAAAGAGACGTCCGAGGAGATCACGCGGATGCTCGTGAAGGTCGTGGACGAGGCGCTTTTGGGAGGCACGGTGGCACTGCCGCACTATAGTGTTGCCGCAAAGACGGGCACTGCGCAGATTGCGGATCCAAAACAAGGAGGTTACTATGATGATAGATATCTCCACTCATTTTTCGGCTATTTCCCCGCGTATAATCCGCAGTTCCTCATCTTTTTATATAATGTAAACCCGAAGGAGGTGCGATACGCTTCGCAAACGCTTACGAGTCCATTCATAGACATCACGAAATTTCTCATCAATTATTACGAGGTCCCGCCGGACCGATAAACACATGATCAAACGCATATTAAAAAATATCATCGTGCGGATACTGGAGCTTGAAGCGCGGCTTGTGCTTAAGAAATATAAACCCAAAATAATTGCGGCAACCGGCAATGTGGGCAAGACGTCCACGAAGGATGCTATCTACGTGATGCTAAGCAGGGCTTACCATGTTCGCAAAAGCGAAAAGAGCTTCAATAGCGAATTAGGAGTACCGCTTACTATCTTAGGATGCGAAAGCGGATGGAACAGTCCTCGCCTATGGATGTCAAACATTCTTGAAGGGCTCGCGCTCATCTTCCTCAAGAACCACTATCCCAAATGGCTCATACTTGAAGTCGGGGCGGACCGGCCGGGCGATATTTTGCGCATTACCAAGTGGCTCTCTCCCGACATGGTGGTGGTCACGCATATTGGCGAAGTGCCGGTGCATGTTGAGTTCTTCAAGTCCGTCAAGGAGGTGGTGGCGGAAAAAAGCCATCTCGTTCGCGCCCTTAAAGAAGGCGGACTTCTCTTCCTAAACGCCGATGACGAGCAGGTGCTTTCCATGAAAGAGCACTCGCGCGGAAAGGTCTTCACGTTCGGCACGAGCGAGAAGGCGACGATGCGGGCAACTAATGAGCAAATTCTCTATGACCAAGACGGCAAACCCGCAGGCGTGACATTCAAGATCAACTATGGAGAGAGCAGTGTGCCGGTACGTCTGCAGGGGACAGCGGGTTTTAGCTATGCCTACGCGGTTTCTGCGGCGCTCTTGATCGGCGTGTCGGAGGGTTTCAATCTGCTTTCGGCAGTGGAGTGGATACAAGAATATGAAACGCCGCCGGGACGTTTGAAGATCATAGGGGGTATCAATCGCACGAGCATCTTAGATGACAGCTACAACGCTTCTCCCGCGGCGATGGACGCGGCTTTAAGCACGCTCGCGGCCGTAGAGACGAAAGGAAGAAAGATCGCCGTGCTCGGGGATATGATGGAACTGGGAAAACATTCCACCGATGAACACAAAAAAGTAGGCGCGCTTGCGGCGGGTATTTGCGACATACTTGTAACGGTCGGCATGCGCGCTCAAACGATAGCCGAGGAAGCGCACGCGAAGAAAATGGGGAAGCGTGACATCTTCTTGTTTGATGATGCGAGGGAAGCAGGGGTTGCCTTGAGAGGCATCGTTGCAGAAGGGGATGTTATCTTGGTAAAAGGATCGCAGTCAATGCGCATGGAGCGTGTCGTGGAGGAATTGATGGCGCACCCGGAAGACAAACGCCGACTGCTCGTTCGCCAGGAGACAGAGTGGCTGGAGCGATAAAACTTTCGCGGGTATATATTTTGTTTGACAGAAAGAGTATTGAGAGGGTACGCTTAGAGAGTATGATTTGGCAAGACATCGGGATCATGATCATTCAATGGGCTTTTTTCTTCGCGCTCATACCAACGGTGTTGAGTAAAGACAAGCCGCCTTTTTTCACGAGTCTCCTTAACGGGATCCTTCTTCTTTTTCTTGCGATTATTTTTTCCACATTGCATCTCTGGGGCAGTGTGACAAGCACACTTCTTGTGGGTGGAACGTGGTTTTTTATCGGATTCCAAAAATATCGCACAGAGAGTAAAACGAAGTTGCTTACGGCATCAGCGCAAAAAATTAAACCGTAGATTTTTCATAAAAACGTGTTACAATACGCCCATATTAAATAGCTCGTTACGAGCTATTTTTTAAAAAGAGCCTGTCGTCAGGGTAAGCCTTGCAAAGACGATGTCTTACGTGGTACATGAATGGACTTTTAATTACCGATTGATATACAATCTTATCACTTGGCCCTATCGTCTAACGGTTAGGACATCGCCTTCTCAAGGCGGCAATCGGGGTTCGATTCCCCGTAGGGTCACAGATTTGAACGCAGTGAAAAGCTGTGACCCGGAGAGAAAGACAACTGCTTGTCTTTCGCGGGAATCGAACCGCCGGAGCGTTATACGAATTGGCGAGGAGCGAAGCGACCCCGCGCAACGAGTATCGCGGGGCGGATTGGCACTCATATTATTATTTTATATCTAAAATATTATGGATATGGAAAAGCGATCGAAACAGCTGCACCCTTTCCGCCATAAGAATTTTTTATATTTGCACTCAAGATCCAAAAATGATTTAATTCCTTTATGCCACAAGTAATAACAACAATACTGTTAGATGACAATCCGAATGGTGTAAAAATAGCAGAACTTTCTAATTGGAAAGGTCAGATATTTATCATTCCGAGGAATCATCTCAATTCCGTCCGAGACAGAGCAGAGATGAATCAGGCGGGAATATATTTTCTCTTTGGAGATGGAGAGGACCGCCCCCTTGTATATATTGGTCAATCTGAAAACTGTGCTTCAAGACTCACTTACCATGACAGAGATCGAGAAGACGAACAATGGAATACAGCTATAGTGTTCACGGGCGGCTTGCATGGCACATATATTAAATATTTAGAAAGCATTGCTGTTAAGACCGCAACAAATGCAAATAGATATGAAGTGATTAACCGCACAGCCCCAACGGAGAATCAATTAACAGAAGCGCAAAAAATTACTGCAGATGAGTTTTTTAAGAAAATAAAATTTCTAGTTACGTTTTTTGGATTTCAATTATTTCAATCTGTTAGAGAATTATCTTCTGATAAGGTTACCTATCATTTAAAAGCGGATGGCGCTGACGCAAAAGCCCAGCTTTTGGATGATGGGAGCCTCAATGTACTTAAAGGCTCTCTTGCGCGAATTAGAGAAACGGAAGCATTTTTCGGTTGGTCAAAAGCAGCTCGAAAGAAATTTCTTGAAGATGGCACACTTGTAGATAATGAGGATGGAATTTCTTATAAGTTCACAAAAGATGCTGTGTTCAATAGTCCCACTGCCGCAGCCGCAACAGTAACTGGCCGACCGATAAACGGCTGGACGGCATGGAAAGATGAAAGCGGAAAAACATTAGATGAAAATATAAGAAAGTAAATTATCTATTTGATCATGAATTATTTCGTCTTAATTGTTGTCGCTGTTGCGGGGATCGCGCTGGGGTCGTATTTTGCCAGGCAGAGGAACGGCTGGCTGGCTGATCGAGGACAGGAAGAAATAATATGCAATCTCACATCACAAAAATAGCATACGAACTTGGCACAGCCCTACGTGAAAAAGGTATTAAGCTTGAGCTTGAACATTGGGATGGACACAAACACGTGGACATTTTCATACCAAGCGCCGGGCTATGCATTGAGGTAGACGGGGCACAACACTACACTAACGCAGATCAAATACTTCGGGATCTTGAGCGTGCACATTATTCGGATGATGATGGGCAACGAACTATGCACATCCCTAACGAAATCGTGACAACACATTTTAAAAAGGTTGTGGATGCTATAGCTAAGACAGTCTCGATCCGCCACGAGGAGATATCAAACGGCGAGATAGCGTAGTATTCTTATGGAAGCCGCTATTTCTTCATAAATTAAAACTTTAACAAACCAAGCAATACAACATGATGGAAAAATTTGAGAAAGAAAATCCTTTTATGCAAAGGTATGAAACGGACCAAGAGCTTAAAAAGGCGATAGACAAGAAGATCGGCCGGCCATTGAATTGGCAGTTGCTTAAAAAGACCGAAAGCGAAGCTCTGTATGCGGGTATTGATCCAGTCACGGAAGTAGTGTACGCGATCTCAAGCAAAGAACATGAGAATGTTTTTATTGAGACATTTGGTTCCCTCAGCGAAGCACTCGCTTCCGTTAAAGAACAGTAGAAAAGCCACGGCCCGCGGGTATATATTTTCTCCCTATCCAGGCGTTTGACTTCCTTTTTGGGGGGAGTAGTATGGCGCTAGTATTCATACATGATCTTTCAAAAGAGGTGTTTCATATGGGAACAACAAGGCAGAAGGTAGAGAAAGCGTTTTCTCGGATGGCCGGCATGCTTAAGCGGTTGGCAAAATATGTGGAGGAGATCGGAAAAGAAGGAGAAGTAATCCGTTCCATCAAAAAAGAGTACGACAAACAAATCACACAGTTGCACAAAGAAGGGCAGGGGAAGATCAGTCCGCATGAAAAAAGGCGGGAAAAATTGTTTAATGATCTGCTTCGTCTCGCGCTTCCCAACTGGAAAGGACTCGTGAACAAAGGAAAGGAAACGATCGAGCTTTCCACCGGAGTAATCCAGAGCCGATTGGCGGCGCTTCCTAAAGTGACAGTGCTTGATGAGGAGAAGGCGGTCAGAGCACTTGAACGAAAAGGATTTCGTGACTGCGTGCGTGTCATCAAAGAAGTTGATAAAGAGATGATACAGAAAAAGCCTGGTGCCGCGAAAGGCATTAAGTGGATCTCAATGGAGCGCTCCCGCACCATCACAGTCAAACCCGTCAAAGGGGTCGTGTTGACCCGTTCTCTGGATAAAATGTCAGAGAAAGTGTAGATACGTAAAATATTTTAAGGCCGATCACGTGATCGGCCTTTTTATTTGATATTCTTGACAAATTTTTTGTATCTGTTATAAAAAATATACCTTTAAAGCTGACATTTTAATGGCTTTGAGGGGGAGCTTCGGTCATTCGACCGAAGCTACGGTGCGCCAATCCAACTGCCGATCCAACAGGAGGAGTACGCGATGAAAAAAGCATCCATTCGTGCCGGCCCCATGCCGGCAAACAGAGCTCGTTTGATTATCTCTCTCTGCATCGGCGCCGGCCAGTTCGGCTAACAGCCGAAGGGCAGCGCAACAGCGCAACTGACACGCAGCGCTTACATAAACAGCGTTGTCCCCCGAAGCATCACCGCTTCGGGGTTTTTTATTTGCAGGTGCTTGACATAACAGGAAAAGAGTTTAATAATATATGCAGATAAAGCACGCCAAAGGAGGTGTGTCATGAAAGCTCTCTACAAGATCACTGTCAGTTCGCGTTATGACTACTTGTTCAAACTCTACAAAGCTGATCCGAAGGAGTTTGAACGGCATACCCGGGCAATGATAGAAGCACAGATACAGGGAGCGTCTCCCCATCTGCAATTAAAGTTGCGCGCTCTGCAGTCCCTACTCTTCGCTGAACTTTCCCACTACAAACATCCCGTCGCGCGGATGAACCGCATGGTGGAATTGTTCTGGAACAAGGCTATTGAACTTCAAAGCGCGCTCAACGGTTCTTTACCTAAACCAGCAGAGAAGTCTAAAGGGCACAACGCAAAAGTCATTGCACTTTTCAAGAAAGAGTAGCCATTTTCCCGGGATCAGTATGATTCCGGTTTTTTGTTGCGCCATTCAAAAGGTTTGACATGAGCGAAATATTTTGGCATAATCCAGCAGGATTTTTTATCTTTGAACATTGAGTATTCAAAAGGAGACAGATCATGTACCTGCAGAATGATGTTATCGGCATTGTACTTGCCGGCGGACGGGGGAATCGGTTATTGCCACTCACCGCGGTGCGTGCAAAGCCTTCCGTGCCGTTTGGCGGGAAGTGGATCATCGCGGACCTCGCGTTATGGAGTCTCTATAATTCCGGGATCAGGACCATTAAGGTTCTCGCGCAATATATTTCGCAACCGTTGATCCAGCATGTGCAAAGGAGTTGGCCGCTTCGTCCGCATGGCGAACCGCACGTAGAGGTTGTTCCCGCTCAAATGCGCGTACATGACGACTGGTATCGCGGGACCGCGGATGCGGTGTATCAAAATCTGGACCTCATTTGCAGAAACAGCGGATGCTTTCCGCTTACCGCTATCTTTGCGGCTGACCATATCTTTAAGATCGATGTGGGGCAAATGCGTGAGTTCCATGATAAAAAACGCTCTCAGTTCACGGTGTGCGTCAAGGAGATGCCGACAGAGGATGCCTCCGGTAAATTCGGTGTTCTTATCGTTGATGAGGAGGACCGCGTCATCGGTTTTGAGGAAAAGCCGGAAAAGCCAAAAGAGATATCAGGGAAGCCGGGCTACTGCTATGCGTCCATGGGCAATTATCTGGCAGACTCGCTCCTTCTTAAGGAGGCACTGGAAAAAGATGCCCGTGATGAATCTTCAAGTCATGATTTCGGGAACGATGTGATCCCCGAATTGATCCGTGGTGGCGTGGCGATGTTTGCGTATAATTTCGCACACAACACCGTGCCGGGACAAGAAGGGCCGTACTGGGTTGATGTAGGAACCGTCAAATCTTACTGGGGAGCAAACATGGACCTTGTGGGACCATGGCCGTTACTCAATCTGTATTCGGAGGAATGGCCTATCTTGCCGCACCCCGATAGTCTGCCGCCTGCAAAGTATGCGAGCGGGGGGAACTATGAACATATGCTCGTAGGGGGAGGATGCATCATTGATGGCGCAAGCATAAGCAAGTCTGTGCTTGGAAGAAAAGTTCGTGTTTTTCACAACGCTGAGATCGAGGAATCCATTCTTTTTTCGGGAGTAACTATCGGAGAGGACGTGCGCATGAGGAAGGTGATCATTGATGAAAGCAATCATATTCCGAACGGCACGCGCATTGGTTTTTCGGAGGAGGAAGACAAAGCGAACGGTCTCAAGGTAAAAGACGGCATCACGATAGTTCCGTACAATTTTTCTTTCACGAAAAAATAGATCTTTTTGTTCACGCCGGCCTTTCATAGGCCGGCTTTTTTATCGTAATGCGGCGGACTTTCGGCGCTCGCGATTGCCTGGTATCATGGGAAGGTGTCTATACCTCAAAATATTTTCTCAAATATGAACAGCCAGCAAAGAAACATTTTATTGATCGATAAGCCGAAGGGTATCACCTCGTTTGACGTCATACGCGCTTTGCGCAAGAAATTAGGAATGATCAAGATGGGTCATGCCGGCACGTTAGATCCTTTGGCAACGGGGCTCATGCTCGTGGGCGTGGGCGAGGGGACCAAAGAACTTGGAGGTCTCCTCGGCTTGCCGAAGACCTATGAAGCAGAGGTGCTCCTTGGCGTGAAGACCGAAACGGGCGATTTGGAAGGGGCAACGATGGAAGAAACTGCCGTTTCGGAGATAAACGAAGGAGAGGTGAAAAAAGTACTTGCGGGAATGGTGGGGACTCTCTTGCTTCCCGTACCGAAATATTCTGCCGTGAAGCGCGGCGGTGAGCCGCTCTACAAAAAAGCGCGGAGAGGCGAGCATGTGGAAGTTCCCATCAAAGAGATGGCAGTTTATTCTTTGAAACTCCTTACGCACGCGCCGTTTGATAATAAATATGTGCTTGGCATAGAACTTGAGGTAGGCAGCGGAGTCTATGTACGGTCAATTGCCGAAGAGATCGGAAGACGGCTCGGAGTACCCGCGACGATCAAAGAACTGCGCCGCACGAAGATCGGAAAATATTGCGTGGAAGACGCGGAGAAAATATGAGAAAAGTATTGAGTGAAAAATTCTTTGCGCGGGATGCGCTTCTCGTGGCCGAAGAGCTTCTCGGAAAATTCTTGGTGCGGAAGTATGGGGAGAGGGAAGAAGCGCACATGATCACCGAAGTGGAAGCGTATGACGGACACTTAGACAGAGCAAGTCATGCAAGTAGGGGGAAAACAGAGCGCAACAAGCCCATGTGGGGGTCGCCAGGACGCTTTTATGTGTATCTCGTCTATGGCATGCATAACATGCTTAATATCGTAACAGGACCGAAAGATTACCCCGCGGCGGTGCTCATTCGTGGCGTGGAGGGGCTCCGCGGGCCCGGTACATTAACAAAAGCATTGCGAGTTGATAGAACGTTGAATAATAAAAAAGCGGATAAAAAAACGGGACTCTGGGTTGAAGACAGGGGAGTGATGATACAAAAGAAAGATATCAAAAAAGGCCCACGCGTCGGTGTGCGTTACGCGGGGCCGGTATGGAGCAAAAAACCTTATCGATTTCTTTTTAAGGGGTGAACCGAAACCTCGGAAGGGTTTTGGCGGTCCGCCTTGGCAGAGGCCTCTTTCAAGTTTTCTTCTTCAATTTTCTTTCGTATCTTCAGCAACTCTTCATCAGCCGTTTTCTTGACGGCCTCTTCTTTGTCCAGTTCTTCTTGGGGATGAGGGTATGTTTCCATATTATGCGAATAGCTCGTCAACCACTTCTTTAACGTCGGCTCCATCCGCTTTGTCTTTGAGTTCCTTCATCAGGGTTCCCATGAATATGCCCTTCTTTGTCGGATCGCTCATGCCGAGTTCGGCTTTTTTCGCTTCCGCCGCGCGACGAATGTCTTCCTTGCTCATGGTCGCCGGAAGATAGGTTTCCAATATCGCGAGCTCTTTCTTTTCCGATTCGGCAAGTTCCGGACGCCCTCCTTTTTCAAATTGTAGAATAGAGTCTTTGCGCTGTTTGACGGCGCGCTTGATAACGGCGATCGCCTCTTCATCGGAAAGTATCTCGTCGGGCTTTTTTTTGCTGGCTACCAACTCGTTGGTAAAACCGGTCAAAAGTCCTCGCAGAGTGGTGAGGCGCACCGCGTCCCGCGCTCGCATGGCATCCTTCAGTTCTTCTTTGATTTGTTCATGTATTGTCATAGCTTCCATTATAAGGTTCCGGACAGATTATTCAATGAATAGATTTTTCGCCATGGGTACGTATGATCATCCTGTGTATTTTCCACTAACCACCACTACTCCAGTATACTGGAGTAGTGGGGGGTTATGGTGTATGGCATATACTTGGAATTTACTCCTAAAGCCTGCCTGCCGACAAGGCAGGGTTTAGTCAAGTTATTGAACCATTACGGGGTATTGACCCCGTTAGAGATCACGGAGCACTTTTCTCGAAAAATCTTTTAAATCTTGTTTGTGTGGGTCTCGAATACGTGTATAGGTATTATACCTCCTGCGACCGTGTCCTATCTCTAACGGGGTTGACAAAAACTTGAAATAGTGTATAGTTAACTCAGTATTTCAACCATCAAAAAGGAGCTCTTTTCATGAACATGATGATCGTGAAGCAGTATCTGCGGAATGCCCTTCGTGTCGTGCTCGTTTCGGTGATTGTCGCCCTGAGCATGCTTATCGGTGACAAGTTCCAACCGTTCACCTATCTGGAACTGACCATGGGCTATCTGAATCAGACGGAGGTGAAGAAGACGGTCGTTCACAAAGCGTCGCCTGCGAAAATCGCCGATAAGGTTGCCCCGAAAAAACAGGCACAGGCAGAGATACCAGAGAAAGATGCGCTCTGGGAACACGTCGGGAAGATCAAGGGCGAATACGTGGTGAAAGACGGAGACACACTGTGGAGCATTGCGCGAAAGCATAATGTTCCGCCGAAGGAACTCCTCGTCGCAAACAACATGACCCGCGACACCAAACTGCGCCCCGGCCAGCTGATCACTATTCCGAAGAGCTGATACACCACCTATGTTCTTTGTACACGGAACCGTACCCACGGTTCCGTTTTTTTTGTCTTTGTTTTCACTTCTGTGTATAATGAAAGGCATTAATTGTCATTAAATCCTTTGCAATGAATATACTTATCATCGGCATGACCATCGGTCTCATCGGCAAGGTAACGCTCGGTGTTGCGGTCATCCGAGTTCACATGCATCTTGCCGAAGAGCGCAAGGTTGACGGCGACGTCATACGCGCGATTGAACGCGAGAAATATGTTACTGCGAGCGCTATTTTTCTCATGATTGCCGGATATCTTTTGGAGACGACATATTTCATGGGATTTTTCGCGTAACGAATAACAGAACATGACATCGCGCGAGATCAGAAACCGATTTCTTTCTTTTTTTGAACGCCGTGGGCACGCAGTCATCCCGAGCGCTTCTTTGGTGCCGGAGAATGATCCCTCGGTGCTCTTTACGACCGCCGGCATGCAGCCCTTGGTGCCGTATCTCTTAGGCACACCGCACCCTAAGGGAAAACGTCTGGTGAATGTGCAAAAATGTGTCCGCACACAGGACATAGAAGAAGTGGGCGATAACACGCACGACACGTTTTTTGAAATGCTCGGCAACTGGTCGCTTGGCGATCCTGCCTCGCCTGACGGCATCGGAGAAGGCGGGTATTTCAAAGAAGAAGCTATTACGTGGAGTTATGAATTTTTGACGTCAAAGGAAGAGGGGTTGGGTCTTGATCCGAAACGATTGTATGTGACTGTGTTTGAAGGCGATGAAAATGCTCCGCGTGACACCGAATCAGCGGAGATCTGGAAAAGTTTAGGCATACCCGCGCATCGCATCTATTATCTGCCCGCAAGCAAAAACTGGTGGAGTCCGGGAGACAATGGCCCCTGTGGCCCCGACTCCGAAATGTTTTATGATCTCACCGAAAAAGGCCTAGGCGATATGACACATGAAGAATACCTCGCGGCTGACGACAGGCAAGATGTCGTGGAAATTTGGAACGATGTGTTCATGGAGTATGAGAAAAAAGACGGCAAAGTGATCGGCAAACTTGCGAATAAGAACGTGGACACGGGCGCAGGATTGGAACGGCTCGCGATGGTGTTGCAGGGGAAGCGTAATGTGTTTGATACTGACCTTTTTTCTCAATTAATGGTAGAGACGAAGAAGATCACGGAAGACATGCGCGCAGAGCGTGTTATTGCAGACCACATGCGTACCGCGACCATGATGATCGCAGACGGTGTGACGCCCTCAAATACTGATCGCGGATACATCCTGCGCCGGCTTATTCGTCGTGCGGTGGTGAAAGCGGGCGGAACATTAATGCCCGAACATGTGAGCGCAACCATCTGTGCGATAGTGGAAACCTATAAGGGTGTGTACGTCAACGTTCTGGAAAACAAAGAACGAATTGCGGAGGAAATAAATAGGGAGATTGAGAAATTCAGCGGCTCGGTCGCAAAGGGAATGAAAGAATTCGAGAAACTAGCAAAGACTGGCGTAATCTCGCCGGTAGACGCATTCATTCTTTTTTCCACCTATGGTTTTCCGATAGAAATGACGGAAGAACTCGCGAAAGAGCGAGGAATCATGGTTGATAAAACGGGATTTGAAACGGAGTTTAAAAAACATCAGGAACTTTCGCGCGCGGGGGCGGAACAAAAATTTAAAGGGGGTCTGTCCGACACGGGCGAAAAAACGACCATGTTGCATACCTCTACGCACCTTATGCTTGCGGGACTGCGCAAATTCTTGGGTGAGCACGTGCATCAAGCGGGATCAAACATCACGACAGAACGTACGCGCTTTGATTTCACACACCCGGAGAAAGTGCCGCGTGAGATTTTGGATAAGGTGGAAGCGTACGTGAACGAAGCGATTGGCAAAGGTTGCGCGGTTGTCGTTGAACAAATGCCGAAGGAAAAAGCAAAGAAGACGGGCGTAGAAGGAAGTTTCTGGGAAAAATATCCCGATATGGTGAATGTGTACGCGGTGAAGAGCGAAGACGGCACGGTATATTCGCAAGAACTTTGCGGCGGACCTCACGTTGAGAATACCAGAACCATAAAAGGCACATTCAAGATCATAAAAGAAGAAGCGTCGTCGGCAGGTGTACGCAGAGTTAAAGCAGTGCTTGAATAAAAAAAGAAAGACCAAACCTTTTTAATTTCCACAGAGAAACGAACCACTCTTTTCTCCAGACATGATATAATATCTTTATGGTATTTTCTGTTTTTACGCGAAAGAAGAGTGGTAAAATTGCGCTCGTATTTGATATTGGTTCAGCAAGCGTTGCCGGTGCCCTCGTACTGTTTAAAACAGGGGAAACGCCGAAGATCATCTACGCTGTTCAAAGAGACATGATTTTTCAGGAAGAATTGGATGCTATACGACTGCGCGGCATTATGCTTAAAACACTTAACGAAGTGGCCATGGATGTGCAAAAAAATGGTGTTTCTCATTTAAAATTCACACAGATGGGAAGCCGTGTTCCGGAGGTGGCATACTGTACGCTTGCTTCTCCGTGGTACGCGACGCAAACACGGATGATACGGGTAAAAAAAGATAAACCGTTTGACGTGACGAAACAATTCATTGACGATCTTATGGGAGCGGAAATAGAAGCGTTCAAAAGTTCGGAGGAGGTCAGGGGGTACATAGGAGATGATAGAGCCAGTGTCATGGAAAAACGGCTGATACAGGTCAAATTAAACGGCTATGAAACATCCGAACCGCACGGGAAGAAAGCGCGCTCTATTGAGGCGGCTCTTTTCGTCTCTGTGTCTCCGAAAGAATTGCTTAAAGATATTGCGGGAGAGATACGGAGGACATATGTCGTCTCGGAGGTAGAGTTTAGTTCTTTTTCACTTGTGGCTTTTGACGTGTTAAGAAATATTGCTCACCATGCGGATAATTTTTTGTTTCTTGATATTTCCGGGGAGGTCACTGATCTCACGCTCGTGAGATCCGGCATACTCCTTGAAACGGTTACATTCCCCATCGGGAAAAGAGATATCATCCGCAAGCTTGCGAAGATATTGAAAACCAATCCGGCTGACGCGCTTTCAATCTTGCACTTGTATCACGAGCAGAACATCAGCACTCACCATGAAGACAGCATTAAAGTGGCACTCTTCTCCGCGGCGGGTGAATGGACGAGCAGTTTTCAAAACGCACTTAGTACGTTGTCGGAATCTTTCGCAATTCCGAGCAAAGTTTTTTTCACTTCCGATAAAGACCTTGAAGAATGGTTCGCTTCGTTGATCACTAAAGAGCAATTTGCGCAATTCACCATGACGGATGAAAAATTTGACGTTACCCCCGTGAATGCGGCGCTTCTCAATGATTTTTGTCGTTTCAATTCTTCTGCCGCGAGAGACCCGTTCATTATGATTGAAACAGTGTTTGCAAACAAAGTGCGGGGCTTGTAGTATTAACGTAATAATCATCCGTATGAAACATTCATTTGACGACATAAAGATTCCCAAAAAACACAGCCGAAAGGAATCGAAAAAAGACGCAGAGCATATTCCTGTTCACGTGGTGACGCAAGAAAGGGAAGAGAGGGAAGAGATGCCCGAAAAGAATCTTGCCACGCGCATGTCGTTCTTGAAGCCCCGTGTCCGTGAACGCCTCATAATAGAGGAGAGACGCGGTGGTCGGCGCATACTTCTTTGGAGTGCGGCTCTTTTTGCGGCACTCGTGCTTGTGTTTTCATTCCTCAGCCTGTTTACGGGCGCAAACGTAACGATCACCCCGAAACAAGACACCGGCGTCATTGAAGGGGAATTCTCGGCTTACAAGGAACCTGCTCCGGGAGAACTCGCTTTTGACGTGATGATTCTCGCGAAGGATGAAGGGAAGGATATTCCCGCGACAAAAGAACGCCAGGTTGAACGGAAAGCATCAGGTAATATTATTGTTTACAACAAACACAGCACCGCGGCGCAACCCTTGATAAAAAACACTCGGTTTGAAGCGCCAGAAGGCAAGATTTACCGCATCAAGGAATCAGTCAGTATACCGGGAACAAAAGTGGAGGCAGGGAAGATGATCCCGGGGTCTCTTGAGGTAACGGTATATGCCGATGAACCGGGAGAATCATATAATATCGGATTGTCTGATTTTACCATCCCCGGATTTAAAGGGAGCCCCCAATATGAGAATTTTTACGCTCGCTCCAAAACCGAAATGACCGGAGGATTTTCCGGCGTCGTGAAATACCCGTCGGAAGAAGATATCAAAGTTGCCCGCGAAGAACTCCAGAACACGCTCAAAGAGCAGTTGCTGGCTGAAGCGAATGTGCAAAAGCCGGATAACTTTATTCTCTACGAAGACGGCATATTCATTTCTTACGAAGGGGAAGACAAAATTGAGGAGACATCGGATGACACCGCGCGCATTACCGAACGGGCGACACTGAATGGCGTAATCTTCAATAAAGACGAACTGGCAAAATTCATCGCGAAGCAGGCGCTTCAAAACCGATATGACGGGAGCGCTGTGACTATTCCCAATGTGGACCAGATCACATTCAATGTGGTGGATAAGCAATCTGCTTCGCCGTTTGATAAAAGTATATCGTTTAGCCTTTCCGGTACGGTTAATGTCATATGGACCGTTGACGAAGAGGGGTTAAAGGCGGCGCTTGTCGGCAAACCTAAAAAGGGATTGCAATTCCAAGAAGTACTCGCCGCGTTTCCCTATATACAACGAGCCGAAGCCTCCATTAAACCCTTCTGGAAGAGAACATTTCCGGATAGTGTGGACAAAATACATATCAATCAAATTACAAAATAGAAGAGGGGCTGACCGAGCACCACTTTTACTAACTTCTCCATTGAGTATCTACGGAAACAATGATTACATTATGCACCAAAAACCTCTTCTGCTTTAAGAGTAAAAGTGGTGCTCGGTTGACTATTTATACACTTATCTGTTAATATACAGACCACTCTAGATGAACGAAAAAAAAGGAAAAGAAGAAGTTGCGCTAGGGGTGGTAACGGAAGCATTGCCTAATACGTTGTTTCGTGTCTCACTTCCTACGGGGAGTGAGATGTTAGCATATCTTTCAGGCAAAATGAGAATGCATAGGATCAAAGTGCTTGTCGGTGACAAGGTAGAAGTCGTTTTAGATCCGTATGGCGGGAAGGGGAGGATCATTAAGCGAGTGTAGAGAGCGAGCCAACAAATAGGTTTTGATATGAAAGTAAAAACTTCCGTAAAAAAAATGTGCGCAAAGTGTAAAATGGTCCGCAGAAAGGGTCGTATTGCCATTGTGTGCGAAAATCCGAGACATAAGCAGCGTCAAGGATAATTGAAATTATTTTTTATATATGCGTATCGCAGGTATTACAATTCCAGAGGAAAAAAGACTAGAGATCGGCTTGACGGCTATTTATGGCGTGGGGCGTCCTTTGGCGCACCGGATATTAGACAAGGTGAAAGTTTCCCACGGAAAGAAACCGAAGGATCTTTCAGAAGACGAGGAAAATCGCGTGCGCAAGGCGGTTGAAGAGCTCCGCATTGAGGGTGATCTCAAGCGCGAGGTTGCGGGGAATATCAAGCGGCTGAAAGATATCGGCAGTTATCGCGGTTCGCGGCACGCCAAACGACTTCCTTCACGCGGACAGCGCACAAAAACAAATTCAAGAACAATGCGTGGTAACGTGAGAAAGACCATGGGTTCCGGCAGAAAGAAAGTAGAGAAGAAATAAAATCATGGGAAAGAAACGAATTGTAAAAAAAGGAGCGGGTAGCGTTGATGCCGGATTAAAATCCAGGGCGCTTTCTCGTGTTTCTAAAAGGAGAGTTGTTGCCGGCACTCTTCACGTACAAGCAACATACAACAACACCAAGGTGCTTCTCTCTGATAAAGAAGGCAACGCGCTCGCGTGGTCTTCCAGCGGAGCCCTCGGATTCAAGGGCGCAAAGAAGGGAACGCCTTTTGCGGCCGCAAAAATAGGTGAATTGATCGGAGAAAAAGCGGCGATGATGGGAGTACAAGAGGTTAACGTCATCGTGCGTGGCGTAGGGTCAGGAAGAGAATCGGCAGTAAGAGCATTTTCCAGCAAAGGTATTGATATTTCCGCAATCGTGGATAAGACACCGGTGCCGCACAATGGCCCCAAACCAAAGAAACCGCGACGCGTCTAATTGAGAGAAAAAATAATTGAGATAAAATGTATGTCAACAGGACACAGCAAATGTAAAATATGCAGAAGAACAGGCGAGAAGCTTTTCCTCAAAGGGGAAAAGTGTTTTACTCCTAAGTGTGTTTTCAACAAAAAGCCCTACGCTCCCGGAAAACTCGACTCAGAGCGCAAGCACCGGTCACAATTAACGGAATACGGACGTCAGCTTCGCGAGAAACAAAAAGTTCGCAACATGTATGGTCTCCGGGAAGAACAATTTTCTCGTTACGTGAAGGAAGCGTCATCCCATGCGGGAACCAATCCGGCCGAAGTACTCTACGAACGTCTTGAATCACGGCTGGACAATGTTGTCTTTAGACTTGGTATTGCGGTGTCGCGTCCTCTTGCTCGGCAAATGGTGTCACATGGTCATATCACCGTAAATGGAAGGAGAGTCACCATTCCTTCATATCGGTTGAAAACAGGCGATGTGCTGGGGGTACGGGACAATAGCAAGCAGAATAAGTTGTTTATGGAGCTTGGTTCCAAGACCCTCAAACAAACCTATCCCACATGGCTTTCGTTTAGTCCCGACGTATTGAAGGGCGAGATGAAAGGAGCTCCCAGAATGGAGAAGTCAGATAACCTGTTTGATCTTGCATCGATTGTTGAGTTCTATAGCCGATAAATTTCGCGAGAAAGTACTCTAGGGATTGCCATTTCTCGAAAAACAGTGTATATTTTAACAATTATTTTATTTTAACCGTATAATCACATCTTTATGCTTGACGTAAATGTTCTCTTGCCATCAAAGCCAAGGATCGTTTCCGAAGAAGGGTTCAAAGGTATCTACGAGATCGATGGTCTCTATGCCGGATATGGACATACTTTGGGAAACTCATTGCGAAGAATCATCCTTTCTTCGCTTCCCGGTTTTGCGATCACTTCTGTAAAGATTGGGGGAGTACCCCATGAATTTTCTACTATTGAAGGCGTGAAAGAGGACGTTATTACGATCTTGCTCAATCTGAAGAGAGTAAGATTTAATCTGACTACCAACGAACCCCAGACGGTTTCCTGCTCCATTAAGGGTCCGAAAGTGGTTACGGCGGGAGATCTCATAGCACCGGGTCAGGTTGAGATTTTGAATAAGGATCAGCATATCGCGGAAATAACCAAGAAGGGGGTCACTCTTGATATTGAAATGACCGTTGAAAAAGGTCTTGGTTATGTAGCAAAAGAAGTGCTTCAAAAAGGAAAAAAAGTTGATATCGGCACCATCGCTCTTGACGCGATCTTTACTCCTATCAGAAGGGTGAACTATGAAGTGGAGAATATGCGTGTTGGCGAAAGAACAGACTACAATAGATTGCGCATGACCGTTGAAACGGACGGCAGTTTGACACCGCGAGAGGCGTTGGAGAATTCCATTGATATCATGATCAAACAACTGAAGGCCATTGTCGGATTTAAAGAAGAGCAGGTGAAAGAAGAAATGGGAGAAACTTCTTCCGAAGAAGGAGGCGGAAAAGAGGAAAAAAAGCTCGATGCTGACATTTTGAAAACTCGCATTGAGACTATTGGATTTTCGCCGAGGATCTTGAACGCATTAACGAACGCAAATATTAGAACGGTTGGCGGGCTTGCGAGAAAGAAAGAGGAGGATCTGCTCGATATTGAAGGGCTGGGTAATAAAGGTATTCAAGAGATCAAGCGTGCGCTCGGCAACCTTGGCGTTACGTTAAAATAAGATCCATGAGACACCATAACGCAAACAGAAAATTTGGCAGAACACGAGATGAGCGAAGGGCTTTGATGAAGTCCTTGGCGCTTGCTTTGGTGAAGCATGAAAAGATAAAGACAACGGAGGCTAAAGCGAAGGAGCTGCGGCCATTCATTGAAAAAATGGTCACGAGAGCGAGGCGAGGAGACCAAGCCTCACAGCGGCTCTTGGTCGCTCGTCTGGGCTCTCCCTCCGGCGTGAAGAAGCTGATCGACGAGATCGCGCCTCGGTATAAAGAGCGAAATGGTGGGTATACGCGTATTGTGAAGCTCCCGGCGCGGGCAAGTGACGCAAGCAATATGGCAATCATTGAATTTGTATAAAGTTACGAACAGAAGAATTATGGAATACACTATTGACGCAAATCAAAAAAGTCTCGGACGAGTTGCAAGCCAAGCAGCGGTTTTTCTGATGGGTAAGAACACGACCACCTATAAACGGCATTTGGCACCGGCGGTGAGAGTACACATCATCAA
This sequence comes from Patescibacteria group bacterium, assembly GCA_038063375.1. Taxonomy (NCBI): domain Bacteria; species Patescibacteria group bacterium. The sequence goes on along the minus strand of JBBTVG010000014.1, from coordinate 15,818 downwards.
CGCTTCCAAGATAAAGATGACCCCTAAAAAGTTGGACGGTAAAATATATAAAACTTTTTCCGGATATCCGGGAGGACAGAAAGAGAAGCCGATGAAGGAGGTGGTCGCAAACAAAGGATATGCTGAAATTTTTAGATTGGCGGTCAAAGGCATGCTTCCGACAAACAAGCTCCGGAGCATTATGTTGAAAAATCTAGAAGTCACCGAGTAAAATTTCATGACAACAGAAACAAACAAAACAAAAAGCAGATACATTGAAGCGGTGGGACGAAGGAAGACCGCCGTGGCGCGCGTGCGCCTGACGGAGGCAGCCAAGAACCAATTTGTAGTGAACGATCGCGAGCTCAACGTGTATTTCCCGACAGGGGAGATGCAGGAGGTAGTAACCGAGTCTTTTTCCAAATCAAAAGTTCCCGCAAAATTCAAGGTTTCCGCCAAGATAACGGGAGGAGGCATTCACGCTCAAGCTGAAGCAATGCGGCACGGGATCTCGCGCGCGCTTGTTTTGTTTGACGAGGAGCTCAGAAAAAAACTCAAAAAAGCCGGGTTTCTTAAGCGCGATCCGCGCGTGAAAGAGCGAAGAAAGTTCGGTTTGAAAAAAGCTCGCAAAGCGCCACAATGGAGCAAACGCTAGTTTGCGATCATTGTGGGAGGGGGTCGGGGAACGGGAGTTCCCCGTATCGGAGAGCAGTGCGAAGCACGTTGAGAACCGAGGGTTCTCAAAGGAGCAAAGCTCCACAATGGAGCAAACGCTAGTTTCTCCGCGAGTAAGAGAGATTTCAGGGTCATGAAACTTTGACAGTAGTTTTGTTATTCACTTTGAATTACGAAACTCCAATTCCGCGTCTTTTCCTTAAATTTCGGCTACGACTTGGGGAGAATTATTCAATATATACGCCGTATATGTTGAATAATTCTCCCCGGCGTCTCGCTCGAAATTAAAGAAAAATCCTGCGAAAGCGAGTTTCGTAACTCAAAGTATTCAAGGTATGGTAAAGAAAACACCGCACAAACAAGAAAACGACAATGTTGCCAAAGAGCCTCACGTGGCATTGGACGACGTGGTGTTTGAATCCGAAGAGGATAGTGGTGCCGATGCGCTTAAAAAATTACGAGAGCGTCTTAAAACGTGCGTGCAGGAAAAACAGGAATATTTAGACGGCTGGCAGAGAGCAAAAGCTGATTTTCTGAATCTAAAGAAAGAGACGGTGGCGGAAAAAGAACGCTTTGCGAAATTTGCAACCGAGGATATCATTCACGAGCTTCTGGTAGTATTGGACAGTTTCGGTATGGCCTTTGGCAACACTCTCGCATGGGAAAAAGTTGATAAGAATTGGAGGACCGGTGTGGAGCATATTTACGCGCAATTTATGGGGGTTTTAGAACAAAATGGCGTGCAAGTCATTGATCCAAAAGGGGAACATTTTAATCCACACGAGCATGCCTCCCTTGAGGTCATAAAAACAGATAAAAAAGAGGAAGACAACACTGTGGCGGAGGTTGTACAAAAAGGATATCGCTTGCGGGACAAAGTGATCAGAGCCGCACAGGTAAAAATCAAACAATATACAGAGTGATGCTACCTACAAGCGCCACAGAACTTTACAAAAGAAATAATATATGTTATAAAATATCCGTCTATGAGTATTTTTTAACATAGCACATCAAATATATGAGTAAAATATTAGGAATTGATCTAGGAACAACAAATTCGGCAATGGCGGTTGTCTCAGGAGGAGAACCGACCATCATAGAAAACACGGAAGGCGCGCGCACGACGCCGTCCGTGATCGCTCTTTCCAAATCCAATGAGCGCCTTGTGGGACTCATTGCGAAAAGACAGGCGGTAACCAACCCTATTAATACTTTGTTCGGTATCAAGCGTCTTATCGGGCACAAATGGAGCGATGCGGGCGTCCAACGAGATACCAAGACATCCCCATTCACTATTGAAGAAGGCGATAATGGCGGCGTAAAGGTAAAAATGGGGGACAAGTTCTATCGCCCGGAAGAGATCTCCGCCATGGTGCTGCAGAAATTTAAGCACGATGCCGAAGCGAAGCTCGGTGAAACGATCACCGAAGTGGTTATCACCGTGCCGGCATATTTTAATGACGACCAACGAAAAGCGACAAAAGATGCCGGGAAAATAGCGGGATTTGACGTAAAGAGGATCATCAATGAACCCACGGCGGCGGCGCTCGCCTATGGGTTCAACAAGAAAAAGGATGAGAAAATCGTCGTATACGACTTTGGCGGCGGTACGTTTGACGTATCCGTACTTGAGGTGGGGGATGATGTGATAGAAGTGAAATCAACGGATGGCGATGTGCACATGGGCGGTGAGGACATTGACCAGAAAGTTATCACGTGGATTGCCGATGAATTTAAAAAAGAATCGGGTATTGATATTACCAAAGACGTGCTCGCGCTCCAGCGCCTCAAAGAAGCGGCAGAAAAGGCGAAACACGAGCTTTCCACCACGCCGGAAACAGAAATTAATATTCCGTTTGTCACTTCGGATGCATCCGGGCCGCGACACCTCATGTTGAAACTAAGTCGCGCAAAACTTGAAGAACTCGCGCGGGAATTTATTGATAAATCCATCGCGATCACTAAACGCGCGCTTGGAGCATCGCCTTTCGGTATTTCGGATATCAATGAGATCCTCTTGGTGGGAGGCCAGACGCGCATGCCCGCTATTCAAAATGCCGTGAAGGAGCTGTTTGGCAAGGAGCCGAACAAATCCATCAACCCCGATGAGGTGGTGGCGCTCGGCGCGGCAATCCAAGCAGGCATTTTGCAGGGAGACGTAAAAGATATCCTTTTGCTCGATGTCATCCCGCTTTCTTTGGGCATTGAGACCATGGGTGGTGTCGCGACAAAGCTGATAGAAAGAAATACAACGATTCCCGCGTCCAAATCGCAAATTTTCTCAACGGCCGCCGATAACCAGACATCGGTTGAGATTCACATTGTGCAAGGAGAACGCCCGCTGGCGGCTGATAACAAAAGTCTTGGACGGTTTATCTTGGACGGCATCCCACCCTCACCGCGCGGCATGCCGCAGGTGGAAGTGATGTTTGATGTGGATGCAAACGGCATCTTGAATGTGAAAGCAAAAGATAAGACAACAAACAAGGAGCAATCCATTCGCATTGAAGCAAGCTCGGGTCTCTCCGCGCAGGATATTGAACGCATGAAGACGGAGGCACAAGTGCACGCGGCAGAGGATAAGCAGAAAAAAGAGCTGATCGAAGCGAAGAATATTGCCGAGCAGATGACCTATACGGCAGAAAAAGCGCTCAAAGACAGCGCCGGCAAAATCCCCGAGGAGATAAAAACAAGCATTGAAGAAAAAATAAAAATACTTCGTGAAATAAAGGAGAAAGATAATTTTGAAACGATAAAAAGCGCGACCGAAGGACTCTCTACGGAAATGCAGAGGATCGGGGAACATCTCGCTAAGAATGCGGGAACGGGAACAGGTTCTCAAGGCGATGGGGCAGAAGGGAATGTGCGGGACGCGAAGTTTGAAGAGAAGCCGGACCAAAATGGAAAAGACGAAGAAAAACAAGGGGAAGATGGCCAAAAGGGGAACGATAAATAATTGTGAAAAGGGTGGGTATGGTACTCGCCTTTTTCAATTAAAACGGTTTGCGGTTTCTTCTTTACGGGGAATATGTTATATAATGAATATATGGGAAAAGACTACTATAAAATTTTAGGCGTTGAGGAGAAAGCTTCATCGGAGGACATCAAAAAGGCCTTCCGGAAGCTTGCGCATAAATATCACCCTGACAAAAGCGGCGGCGATGAATTGAAGTTTAAGGAATTGAATGAAGCGTACCAAGTGCTTTCCAATAAACAAAAACGAGCGGAATATGATACCCATGGGCATGCGTTCAATAGCGCCGGCGGAGGGCAGGGATTCTCGGGATTCAGCGGAGGAAACCAAGGATTTTCAGGATTTGGCAACGCCGCCCAAGGTTTTGGGGGAGTTGAGTTTGATCTTGGCGACATCTTCAGTGAATTCTTTGGCGGTGCATACCAAGGGGGCGGCACGCAGACAAAGCGCGGTCGGGACATTTCCATTGATATTGAAATTCCTTTCAAGGAGTCTGTCTTTGGAGCACAGCGGAAAATATTGATTACCAAAACCTCGGTATGTAAAACATGCAAAGGGTCGGGAGCGAAGGAGGGTTCAAAGATGAAGACCTGCGATCTTTGCAACGGGAAAGGAAGATTCAATGAGGTTAAGAAATCTTTTTTTGGCACATTCAATACGGTGCGCGAATGCAGTACCTGTTTTGGTTCCGGACAAGTTCCTGAAGAAAAGTGCTTCACCTGCAAAGGTCATTGTGTGACAAAAGGAGAGTATGAAGCGCTTATCCACATGCCGCCCGGTATCAGAGACGGAGAAGTTATTCGTTTGTCCGGGAAAGGAGAGGCGGTGGCGCGCGGTCTTTCCGGCGATCTGTATATTAAAGTACGCGTGACAGAGCATCAGGTCTTTCGGCGCGACGGTGAAAACTTGCATATGGATCTCTATGTCAAACTATCTGACGCTCTTTTGGGAATAGAACAAAACATCGTGACCTTGGAGGGGAATATGAGCGTCACGATTCCGCCGGGTACCACTTTGGGAGAAGTGCTTCGAGTGAAGGGCAAGGGCATACCGACAGGGAACAATAAACGCGGCGACCTTCTTGTCCATCTGAACATAGAACTCCCTAAAAAATTATCGAAAAAAGCGAAAGCTCTCGTTGAAGAATTGAAGAAAGAGGGGATATAAAGGGAAAAAGAAAATCAATACCCTTTGTTTTGACTTCATACCACTCCTCGCTTGTCAAAATAAAGGGCGGAAGAAAAGTACACCCTTTGTTTTGACGTCGCTCGGACGCTGTGTAAAATTAAAATAAGAATTTTCCACGCGATCCTCGCTTGTCAAAATAATCAGTACTGTTGTGGTGCCGATACTTGACTTACGCGTATTTTGAGGTATTCTATAAGAAGATATTTATCACTATCATCGTTCTTAAACAGTTTTACTTGGGAGGAATTACCAATGAATTCGGTCTACTGCCAGTGCGGTAAATGCGAAGACGTGAAAGTTGTCATTGAAGACGGTAAGGCTTACGAAAAACACGGATTCCTGAAGAAGATTTATTTTTATTTCTTTTGGCTTCCGTTCATCAACCTGCTTCCTAAAAATCTCTGTAAGTGGATCTTTGTGTCGTCTAACGATCATACGAAGGCGATCCGAGAAACTTCAAAGACATACAAGTCTCTAGAGCTGATGTATCAGTACTACAAACAACCCATCATGGGTGCCAAGGAAAGACTGGTCTCTTCTTTTTGGGAGTTGAGTGTTATCAATGCGGGGGCGCTCAGGAACAGGCTCGCGTTAACAAAAAAGGAACTCAGGAACGCGATCCAAGAAAGAATGAATGGTTCTTCGCGGAAGATACGAATACTCTCTGTCGCTTCCGGTTCGGCCAGGGCGGTTATAGAAGCCATTGCTGAACTTAAGTTGGTTGGTAGCGCCGTTGAAGTAAGACTTGTTGACATAAGCAGATCAGCTCTGGATTACAGCAAGGGGCTTGCTTCGGAGTTCGGAGTAAGCAGTTCAGTAGAACTTATCAGGGCGGATGTACGAGATGTCAGCAAATATTGCAACGGTTGGAATCCTGACATTATCGAAATGGTAGGACTTCTTGATTATTTTAACCAGCCGGAAGCAATACAGTTGGTGAGCGCTCTGTATGATTCTCTCGCGAGAAACGGAGCATTCATCACCTGTAATGTGAACGACAACCCGGAAAGGGAATTTGTGACGGACGTCGTGAACTGGGCGATGGTGTATAGAAGCAGATGCCAAATGGCGGAAGTTCTTTTAGAGGGAGGGTTTCATCCGAAGGATTGCACGATCTTTTATGAACCTTTTCTTATCCACGGGTTGGCGGTTGCCAACAAAAATACTTGAGAAGTCCCTATATGCATTATATACTATGCATATAGGGCTTTTTTTAATATGGAAATATTTGCTGTTTTTGGACTTATTAATGGTATCGTCGCACTTATTATCGGTGCGTTCGTGTTTCTCAAGAACAGGCACTCATTTGAGAATCAACTCTTTACGCTTTTTAGCGTGTCAATTGCCGTTTGGTCTTTAAGTTATTGGAGATGGTTGTCTGCCGATATCTTGAGCGACGCATTGTTTTGGATAAAATTTTTTACCGTTGGATCTATTTTTATACCACCCCTCTACTTTCACTGGATCGTGCGCTTGCTTGAACTGGAGAAACTCTGGCGGTATTTGTCGTATTTTTTCTATTTTTTTTCGGCCATCGTACTAGGCTCGTTGGCCTTATTTCCTGAATCTGTCATCACCGCCGTCGGTGCTAAATCATTCTTTTTATATTGGCCGGAAGCAGGAGCAATATATGCCACCTATATTGCAACATATGTGGCCAGTGTTCTTGTGTCCACCATTTTTCTTTTCAATAAGTACTTCACCATCGCCGACAAGACCAGGAAGAGTCAATACTTATTTTTATTATGGGGATCCATTATCGGTTTTGGCGGAGGGGCAACAAACTTTTTCTTGTGGTACAACATCCCCATATATCCGTACGGCAATTTTTTGGTGAGCGTTGGATTATTGTTTTGGGGATATGCCGCCGCGCGATACAGTCTTTTTAACGCAAAAATCATCACAACCGAATTTTTCACGTTCATACTGTGGATCTTTATCTTCACTCGATTTCTTTTATCGGAAACTTTACGGGATTGGATGATAACCGGTATTACTTTCACAGCAACGGTCGTATTTGGAATTTTTCTTATCCGGAGCGTTCATGGAGAGGTTTCAGCAAGAGAACGGACAGAACTTTTGGCGAAAGACCTCAAAAAAGCGAACGAACGACTTAAATTGCTCGACGAGCAAAAGTCGGAGTTTGTTTCGATTGCGTCACATCAGTTGCGTAGCCCTCTTACGGCCATCAAGGGTTACGCGTCTTTGCTTTTGGAGGGGTCGTACGGGAAGATGTCCGCGAAGGTGGCGGGCCCGATACACAAAATACTTGCCTCAAGTCAGAGCCTGGTCAACGTTGTGGAGGATTTTCTTAATGTGGCGCGTATAGAACAAGGCCGGATGCAGTATCATTTGACGCCGGTAGACATCAAAGTCTTGACCCGAAAGATCATTGATGAATTGAAGCCGAATATGGACGAAAAAAAGCTCGCGCTTGTATTCAAAGCAGGCCCCGGAAAAGAAAATTACGTGCAAGCTGATGAGGGGAAAATACGTCAGGTAATTCTTAATGTTATTGATAACGCGATCAAATTTACGCCGAAAGGGAATATTACCATATCCATTTCAAGAAACAACGAGCGTCATGCGGTGCTCTTTGCGATACACGACACTGGTATCGGCCTCCCCGATGAATTCAAGGATGAGCTGTTTGGAAAATTCAATCGTGCCGATAATAGCAACAAAGTCCACGCCAACGGCTCGGGTATCGGTTTGTATCTCGCCCGGGAGATCGTGAAGGCGCACCAGGGGCGCATCTGGGCACAATCGGAAGGAGAAGGGAAGGGAACGACGTTTTACATTGAACTGCCGGCGGTGTAGTATTCAAAGAACAGCTTTACTTTCGTTCGTCTCCGCTTTCTTTTTTCGAAAAACTACCCTCCATCACTTTTGACTAAAGGATATTCAGTAAGTTACGAAAATATGTTGACCTTTTGTATTAATTGTGCTACATTTACAAATAGACATTGGCGGTTCTTGTTCAAGATTCTCTTGGCAACGTCAGCGTTCTTTACAAAGGGGATTCAAATGAAAGAACCACGCAACCCGCATGAAGTCGATGGCTTCAAGACCTCGTCCATCACCAGGTATCTCCCGATCAAGACCTGTGTTGCTGTTCGTATTGGCGGCACGGCGGTTGACATCAGGGATACCAAAGACTCTTCCAGCCCAACTCTCTCGTTCACTCGGGATGAGTGGAGCGCCTTTATCCAAGGCGTGAAGAAAGGAGAGTTTGATGTCTAAACTAAAGGGGGAACACCAGATAGTGTTCCCCCTTCACCATTTAAAATGAAATTTTATATAATTCCAGGATATAAGGAATCGATAAACAATTATCGCTGGCTCATATCTGAGGCAAAAAAGAAATATGATGTAGAGTTTTTAAACTTACAGCTAAAAGGTAATTCTCTTTTAAAACTCTCAAAGACTAAAATAGAACCAAACTCGGTTGTGTTTGGATTTTCAACAGGTGCTTTAATTGCATACAAACTAAAAACCCCGGTCAAAAAAGGAATTTACTGCTCAATGTCAGAAATACTTGGAAGTGACACAAAAGAGGTTCTTAAACATATGATCAAATATTTTGGTAAAAAAACTACCAATGAATTAAAGAAGTTAAGATATGGAAAACCCAAAGCAAAGAAACATATTATATTCTGTGGTGACAAGGAGATGACCGAAAGAATGATTAAATTAGGAAAAGTAAAAATTATAAAAAACACAGGACATAAATTTACTAAAGCTTATAAACAAGCGATATTGAAGGTAATATAACTATCCACAGCAAAGTTTAATTTTCGGGCATACGATGTTTAACTTGGAGCTCACTATGTGACAAGGAAGAACGAGGTTTGATAACCTCCGTTTCTTTGCTATTATATGAGGTATGGAAAGTGAAAAGAAAGTACTTCTTTCGGGGGTGAAACCGACAGGAAAGGCTCATATTGGGAACTATTTTGGCGCTTTGAGGCAGTTTGTTGACCTGCAGGATACCTACCAGTCGTATATTTTTGTTGCCAATTATCATGCTCTGACGACGGTTCGTGACGCTGAAAAATTGCGTAACTATACTTTGGATATTGTGCTTGATTATCTCGCAATCGGCCTGGATCCGCAAAAAACAACCATTTTCCTCCAGTCCGATGTTCCGGAAGTGACCGAACTTGCGTGGATATTCAACTGCATCACAACCATGCCGTATCTCTCACGCGCCCATGCGTTCAAGGATGCAGAAGCGAAAAGCAAAGAAGTGAATGTGGGTACTTTTGATTATCCTCTGCTCATGGCGGCTGATATCTTGATACAGGATGCCGATGTCGTGCCGACGGGAGCCGACCAAAAACAGCACATTGAGATCGCGCGGGACACGGCCGAAAAATTCAATAACATGTTCGGCAACACATTTAAAGTACCCGAACCGCTTATTCTTGAGAAGGTTAAAACAGTGCCGGGAACCGACGGACGAAAGATGAGCAAAAGCTATGGCAACACGATTCCGCTGTTCGGGACTGACGAAGAGGTCAAGAAGGCGGTCATGTCCATTGTGACCGACTCCAAGACGCCCGCAGAACCGAAAGATCCCGAAACATGCAACATTTTTGCTCTCCACAAACTTTTTAGCGGTGATCAGATTGCGGATCTGGAAAAGCGATATCGCGGGGGAGGGATGGGCTACAAAGAGTCAAAAGAAATCTTAATAGAGCGTATCATTGGTTTTATTGCTCCTTTGCGAGCGCGCCGAGAGGAACTCGCGAAAGATAAGAACCAAGTTTTGCAGATTCTTAAGAACGGCGGCGAGATCGCCCGCTCTGCCGCCAAAGCAAAAATGCTTGAAGTAAAAACAAAGGTCGGTCTTCAGTAATATTTTTTTTATTTATCACCATGGAACACCTTGAACATTATGACCCCGCCATTCCCATGCAAGCGGAACTTTTGAAACGGCATCCGGATTGGATAGAGGCGCACGCGAGAGACTTTAGGGAGGAATTTCTTCCGGAGCATCCCGAAATAATCGCCGAATTTGAAACCGACCCCGAGGAAACAATTAAAAAGATTGAACAAGAATTTTACCACTAAGAACCTATCTTAAAAATAACCATTATGAATTTTCGCTACTGCGCCACTCAAAATCCTACTCCGAACCGTCGAATCGTCAGTCGTCGTGTCACCGACACGCCTCTTTCCGTTTCTCGGATTCTCGTGACAAATTTTGAGTGGCTCGTTACGCGATTATTTTTAAAATAGATTCTAATATGCAACGAATACTCATCAACAAATTGCACGACCATATCGGGAAAGAAGTAACCATCGCCGGATGGGTTGATGTGCGCCGCGATCACGGAAAACTTATTTTCATAGATCTGCGAGACCGAAGCGGCACCGTACAGATGGTGGCGTTACCGAATCACGCGGATGCGCATAAACTTGCGGGCACCGCGCGCAGCGAGTGGGCGCTTGAAGTGAACGGTATTGTGAATAAGCGCCCGGAGAAAATGGTGAATTCGGGTCTGCCGACGGGGGATATAGAGATAGAGATCACGGACATTAAAGTCCTTTCGGAGGCGGCGGAGATCCCTTTTGAAAAAGATGTTGCCGACCTTAATATTGATACCTATTTAGACAACCTGCCGTTTACTCTGCGTCGTGAAAAAAGCAGAGCGATGCTTCGCGTGCAGACACGACTTATACAGGCATTTCGCGCGTTTCTTTCAGGTGAAGAGTTCGCGGAAATACAGGTGCCAAAACTTACCGGCGGCGACGCAGAAGGCGGTGCGGCCGTGTTTGAAGTGCAGTATTTTGACCATAAGGCGTGTTTGGCGACGAGTCCGCAGCTCTACAAGCAAATAATGGTGGGTGTCCTGGAGCGCGTGTTCACTACCACGAGCGTGTATCGCGCGGAAAAACACAGCACGACCCGCCACCTTAATGAATACACAAGTATGGATCTTGAATATGCTTTCATCAAAGATCATACGGATATTATGGACCTTGAAGAGAGGATGCTTCGCTTTATGATGAATGATCTGCGGGAGCATTGTGCCGACGCCTTCAAACTTTTCTCTGCGGAAATACCGACGATCCCTGAAAAGATACCGCGCCTGAAGCTTCGCGAGGCGCAGGAAATACTGGATACGGAGTATGGGCAGAAATGCAAAGGAGAGTCCGACTTGGAGCCCCAGCACGAACGAATGCTTTGCGAATATGCAAAAAAGAAATACGATTCCGATTTTATTTTCGTGTCCCATTATCCCGTTTCAAAACGGCCGTTTTACACATACGAAGATGAAGAAGACCCGGGATACACAAAGAGCTTTGATCTGCTTTTCCGCGGTCTTGAAGTAACGACCGGCGGGCAACGCATCAATAATTACGAACAACTGGTTTCAAATATAAAAAAATGGAAATTGGATCCGGAACACTTCGCGTTTTATTTGCAGGCATTCAAATATGGTATGCCGCCGGAGGGCGGACTCGCGATCGGGCTTGAACGGCTCACCGCGCGTCTTTTGGGTATTGAAAATATAAAAGAGGCAACACTTTTCCCGCGAGACATGAACAGAATCGACACTCTGCTTTCCAAATAAATGGAATATTCAGTCCATAAAAAACAAAAGGGCTAGATATTTTCTAGCCCTTTTTAATGGTCTGATAGGTGATGTCTGACACTATTTATTCGTGAGGAAATTTTTTTGGCCGAGCAGTTTGAACTGTGTTCCGGGGTAGAAAACCCCGAAGCGCGCCTTTCTTTTTGCTCCAAGAGTCTGACACGCACCACCGATGCAGGGACAGTTTTCCTTTATCATGGCAGTCCAGCATTGTCTCACTTGCCGTCCATCTCTTGCACGTCTTTTTCTCATCCTTTTCCTTCTCGTCTGCTTGGTTGGTCATGTATCCTCCTTTTATACAAGATAGTGTTTTTCAAACAAAGAACAAATTGTCGGTATTAATATACGGCATCAATCTAACGCAGTCAAATTTTTCTTTTTGTTTTCCTCGCGCGAGCTTTTTGCCGTACTTGAAAAATGCCGCCAAACGGGTATTATTCTACTAATGGCAGCCGTATATAGAATAAAAACCGGAGTGTTTGAAGGCCCGCTTGATCTCCTTCTTTCGTTGATAGAAAAACGAAAGCTTTTTATTAACGATATTTCGCTCGCGGCGGTCGCGGATGATTTTATGGCGCATATCCGCACGTTTGATAATCTGCCGATCAAAGATACGGCACATTTTCTTTTGGTTGCTTCCACTTTGGTTCTTATCAAGTCAAAGTCGCTCTTGCCCGCGCTGACGCTTACAGAGGAGGAGAAAGGGAATATTGAAGATTTAGAAGAGCGCCTACGGACGTATAGGCGAATGCGCGAGGTTAGCATGTACATCAAGAGCCGCTTCGGCAAGAATATCATCTTTGCCAGAATGCCTCTAAAGCACATTGACCCTGTTTTTTCTCCCGACGAGAATACCGATGCGCCCAATCTTCTGTCGGCGATAAAAAGAGTGCTGGTGTCATTGCCCATAAAGGAGATTATCCCGGAGACAGTGGTGAGAAAGATCATAAGCCTGGAGGAGGTCATGGATACATTGACCCGGCGTATCACTGCAAGTATGAGTATGAGCTTCCGAGAATTTTCCGAAGCGGGGAGAAAAGAGAAGGCTCACGTTATCGTCAGTTTCCTGGCGATGCTTGAGCTGGTGAAGCAGGGCGCCATAAGTGTGAGGCAAGAAAAACATTTTACCGATATTAACATGGAGTCGCGCAGTATTGGCGTACCGATGTATAACTAACGCAGTAATAATAAATAGACATGAATTTAGACGCCCGCATAGAAGCAATATTATTTTTTAAAGGAGAGCCGATCTCTCTTAAGGAACTTGGCGCTCTTCTTAAAGCAAGCGAAGAGGAAATTGCTTCCGCGCTTTTGGTGCTTGAAGAGCGTATCGTCGTGGGCGGCTTGCGACTCCTAAAGAAAGATGGAGAGGTGATGTTGGGGACTGCGCCCGAAATGTCAGGTTGTATTGAAGGAATGATCAAAAGTGACCTCCATAAAGATCTGGGGAAGGCGGGAATAGAAACATTGGCCATCGTTCTCTATCTTGGCCCGGTTACGCGAAGCAAGGTAGACTACATCCGCGGGGTAAACTCCGCTTTTATCGTACGCAACCTCATGATCCGCGGACTTGTTGAGAAAGAGCAAAATCCAAATGATCAGCGTAGCTTCCTCTATAAGCCAACGTTTGAACTTCTTTCCTACTTGGGGGTCACCGAGGCGAAAGCTCTGCCGGAATACGAGAGCGTCAGGCAGGAAATAGAGGGGTTTGAAAAACATCAAAAGGAAGAAGGGGATACGGAAAAGGCGGGCTTGCAGGAAGAGGATATTTTTGAAACAAACGAAATGGATGAGAGTTAGTTGCGAGTTTCAGACATAAAGGCAGAGATGAAAATTTTTGACATAAAAAATAGAAGAACCTATGTGGGCATCCTGTTTCTTTTCACCGTGCTGTTCACCCTGCCTCATTTTTTGAGCGTCTTCACTGTTTCGGAAGAGGAGGCGGCGGGTGCCGGAATGATCGGAATGGAAAAGAAAAGAGAGGACCCGTTTCAAAACCTTTCTCTGCAAGGCAAGGCGTTCTTTGTGTATGATATAAAAGAAAACAATGCTTTATATGTGAAAAATGAAGAAACACAATTTCCTTTGGCATCGCTTACCAAAGTCATGACGGCGCTCATTGCCGAGGAACTTTCCCCGGAAGGAATGCTTATCACTATTGACAGTAACGCACTTGAGACTGAGGGCGATAGCGGACTCGTGATAGGGGAGAGATGGCTACTTAAGGACATCATAGACCTTACACTCGTCTCATCTTCAAATGATGGCGCGCGTGCCATCGCCTCTGTGGGGAATTTTGCATCGCAAGACGAAAACACTCCGCCTGAAGAATACTTTGTGCGGCACATGAATAGAAAAGCGCGTTCCATCGGGCTACAACAAACATATTTTCTTAACGAGAGCGGACTTGATGTAAACAGCAGCACTCCGGGCGCGTATGGATCTGCCGAAGACATGGCACTTCTTTTTGCTTACGTCTTGGAGCACTACCCGCAACTTTTGGAAGCAACGACCGAGAGCGCATTGCGTACCAGTTCGCTTGATGCCCAGCATGTCGCAAGCAACACCAATGTTTCCGCCGGCAGTATTCCCGGGATCATGGCTTCAAAGACAGGATTTACCGAATTGGCCGGAGGCAATCTCGTGGTGGCATTTGAAGCGGGGCCTACGCGGCCTATTGTGATCGCCGTGTTGGGGTCAACCGTGGACGGCAGATTTGATGACATGAAGAAGCTTATTTTGGCCTCACTCAAAGCGATCAGAAACCCCCTCTAGCGGTCAACAAGAATTTACTGTACAGTGAATAGAGACAGGTTTTGAGCATATTTTGGAGGAATCCCTCATGAGTGGAAAAACGATCTTTGTCGCGCGTGTGAAAGACCCAAGAGGTATATTCCATAGTTTTGTCAAAGAATACGGCTATTATATAATTGTTCCCGAAGATTCGATCAATCTGTCCGTATTGAAAAAAGAGTACCTGTTCAGATTGGCGAATACGTCCAGGAACGGACACGCGGTGGTTATTCTTTTTGAGGATGAGTGCGAGCCGAGACTGTTCATGCGCTTTGCCAATGATCATAGTTGGAAAAATGGCGGCCATCCTCACTATTATCTGAATTTGATCGATACTCTGTGGGCCTATGGTTGAGTTGAAAGGCGGGTGCTCTATACAGAGCCCCCGCCTTTTTCTTTTGCGTTCCTTTCATGTATAATTCTTGTAATTATGATTATAGACGTTGTAAAAGTCCTTGCTCCATCGGCACTCGCGTTCTTCATTGGTATTGCCATTACGCCGATGCTGACGCACTATCTCTATAAGCATAAAATGTGGAAGAAAAAGGCTCGAAACGAAGGACTTGGCGGTGGGAGTACGCCAATTTTTAATAAATTGCATAAGGAAAAAGAGGTCGGAACTCCGCGGATGGGAGGTATCATCATTTGGGTGAGCGTTCTCCTCACCATCCTGACTATTTGGATCATCTCGCAGATATATCCTACTGACGTAACGGAGAAGCTTGATTTTTTGAGTAGAAATCAAACATGGCTTCCACTCTTCACACTGATTGTTGCGTCTTTGATCGGTCTTATTGATGATGTGCTGGTCATTTACGGGAGGGGAGGGTATATTGCCGGAGGTATTCCGCTCTCGGTGCGCATTATCACTGTGCTCCTCATAGGGTTGATCGGCGCATGGTGGTTTTATTTCAAGCTTGATATGTCCAGTATTGCCATTCCTTTCAATGGCGAGTGGAATCTTGGCATCTATTTCATCCCGTTCTTCATGCTCGTCATGCTCGCGCTATTTTCCGGCGGGGTTATTGACGGCATAGATGGTCTCGCGGGAGGTGTGATGGCATCGATCTTTGCCGCTTACGGAGGTATTGCATTTTTCCAAAATCAAATAGATCTCGCGGCTTTTTGCGCGGTCATTGTCGGTGGCATTTTAGCTTTTTTGTGGTTCAATATACCGCCCGCGCGGTTCTATATGACAGAAACCGGCGTATTGGGTTTAACGACGACCATAGCCGTTGTGGCGTTTTTAACCAAGGCGGTTGTCGTGCTCCCCATCATTGCGTTTCCTCTTTTTGTCGCCTCCGGTTCAGTCATTATTCAGCAACTTTCCAAGAAATACCGGAATGGAAAAAAGGTTTTTCTCGTCGCGCCGGTTCATCATCATTTTGAGGCGCTTGGCTGGCCGGGGTACAAAGTCACCATGAGATTTTGGGTCATAAGCGTCGTCTTTGCCGGCATGGGCCTCATACTCGCATTGCTCGGGTAATAGACCCCCTACGCAATAACCTTTTCTACTCCAATGACGAATTTTCGGCTCCAAACAACTCATCGCACCACAAGAGTACTTCCAATTTCCAACTCCCTCCGCGGTCGTGGAAATTTAG
>JBBTVG010000013.1 GCA_038063375.1 Patescibacteria group bacterium | reverse complement strand
TAATGGTAAGTTAGCTTTATGCCAACAAATCACGACAAAAACCTATCCGCCCTCCTCGATATCCTGACACTCCAACAAGCGTGTGATGTATTGAATTGTCATCCAAACACCTTGCGTAAGTGGGACAACAAAGGTCTCCTGAAAGCGATGCGGTTTGGTACACGAAGAGACCGCCGTTACCGCAAGGAGGATATATTGAAAGTGCTCAATCAGAAATAAAAGTATGAAAATTACTGATCAACAAGCTAAATATTTTGCTTACGAGCTGACCAAGCGATGTTCCTCCAATAGTTTGGAGAAACTTTCCTCCACACTTTCTAATGCTCAGGTTGATCTAAACCCACACCAGATAGAAGCGGCGCTTTTTGCCTTTCGCTCGCCGCTCTCAAAAGGTGCAATTCTTGCAGATGAAGTTGGTCTAGGAAAAACGATTGAGGCAGGACTTGTTCTCTCCCAGAAATGGGCAGAGAGAAAGAGAAGTATTCTTTTGATAGTACCTTCAAGTTTGCGAAAACAGTGGAACGACGAACTTTCGGAGAAATTCTTTCTACCTTCAATAATTCTTGAAGCAAAATCTTTCAACCAGTACATAAAAGATGGAAATCTGAATCCGTTCAATCAAGAAGACAAAATAATTATCTGCTCATACCACTTTGCTCGCTCTAAATCTCCATACATAAAACAGACGAAATGGGACTTGGCCGTAATTGATGAGGCACATCGTCTTCGTAATGTATATAAAACGAGCAATAAGATTGCACGCGAAATTAAAGATGCGCTGACGGAAGTACCCAAAATCTTACTTACCGCAACTCCACTACAAAACTCCCTACTCGAACTCTATGGACTGGTGAGTATTATTGATGATCATGTATTTGGTGATCTCAAAAGTTTCAAAGCAAATTATGCACGAGTTTCCCGCGAGCAGGATATTTATGAGAATGAAGTCGGTCTTGTTGAGCCAAAGCAAGAAATGTTTGTCGATTTACGTAATCGCCTAAAGCCAGTCTGTATCCGCACGCTCCGTCGCCAGGTGCTGGAATATATTAACTATACCGAGCGAAAGCCGATAACACAGGACTATGTTCCTACTGAGCAGGAAGTTGAGCTCTATGACGGAATGTCTGAGTATCTTCAGCGGACAAAGCTCTACGCCCTACCTTTTAGTCAGCGCCAGCTCATGACGCTCATTTTGCGAAAGCTTTTAGCATCGTCTTCCTTCGCTATCGCTAGCACCTTGGATAAATTGGTATATAAGCTTGAACGATTAATTACAGATACAAAAGCAAAGTTACCTCAGCAAGATGTAGATACCATATCACTACTAGGAGATTTTGAAGCTCTTCCAGAAGTATCAGATGAATGGATTGATGATGAGGAGAGCGATGAAGATGAAGATGAGAAGGAAAAGAAAGCTCTCACAGAGAAAGATATTGTACTCATGGAGCATGAAAAAGCTGATCTAGAAAGATTCCGTGATCTCGCACAAAAAATATATACAAATTCCAAGGGAGACGCCCTACTTACTGCTCTCAAGAAAGGTTTTGAAATGACGGCCGAACTAGGTGCTAAGAAGAAAGCAATCATTTTTACTGAATCCACTATCACACAAAGATATCTTTCAGAGACTCTACTCGGCAAAAATGGTTATGAAGGTAAAATCGTTTTGTTTAACGGTTCAAATAATGACGATAAATCAAAAGAGATATACAAAAACTGGCTCGCAAAAAATAAGGACACCGATAAAGTAACTGGCTCAAAGACAGCTGACACTCGAGCGGCACTGATTGAATATTTTAGAGACGAAGCGGAAATTATGATTGCCACCGAAGCGGGAGCTGAGGGTGTGAACCTGCAATTTTGTTCGCTGGTCATTAACTACGATTTACCATGGAATCCGCAACGCATCGAGCAACGCATCGGTCGTTGCCATCGTTACGGACAGAAACATGATGTTGTCGTAATCAACTTTGTAAATAGAAAGAACGCAGCCGACCAACGCGTCTATGAACTGTTAGATCAGAAGTTTAAATTGTTTAAAGGTGTGTTCGGCGCAAGTGATGAGGTACTTGGCTCTATTGAATCTGGTGTGGATTTTGAAAAGCGTATTGCTGGTATTTATCAGACATGCCGAACTTCCGAAGATATCAATACTGCTTTCGATAAACTCCAAGAAGAGATGGATGAAAGTATTCAGAGTAATTTATCTGATACCCGTCAGAAGCTTCTAGAAAATTTCGATTCCGAGGTCCACGAAAAACTTAAACTCAATCAAAGAGAGAGTCAGGCATACCTTGATACCTATGAACGCTGGCTATGGGATGTCACCCGTTACTACTTGGGGGATAAAGCTGACTTTGCCGAGCACGAGTATTCTTTTTCTCTCAAAGTAAATCCTTTCCAAAACGAGGATATAGATCCAGGTCCATACAAAATTGGTAAAAATGTAGAAGATGCCCATGTATATCGCCCTGGGCATTCTTTGGCACAAAGAATACTGAACGAGGTAAAAAACAAACAGATTGATACCGCAGAGATTGTCTTTGATTACTCAAATCATTCATCAATTATTTCCGTACTACAGCCTCTTGTTGGTAAAAGTGGAATATTGAAAGTTTCCAATTACACCGTTGAAGCTTTTGAAAAGGAAGATGCTGTTGTCGTAACATCCCTCGATGAAGCTGGTGAACCCATTGAAAGAGATATTATTAAAAAGTTATTTTCGCTCTCCGCTCAATCGGTTGCACCGAAAGTATTGTCATCTGAGGAGTGTGGGAAACTAGACGAGCTTGAGCAACAAACTATATCGGTTATTTCTGGACAGATTGCAGAAAGAAACAGTGAGTTTTTTGATGATGAAGTAGATAAGCTGGACAATTGGTCAGATGATGTGAAGAAAGCACTCGAGCTTGATTTGAGAAAGCTTGATATTGACATTAAGACAGCCAAAACAAATGCCAAAAAAATTGTTAATCTTGAGGAGAAGCTCAAGGCTCAACGGGAAATAAAGGATTCAGAGAAAAAACGGAACGAAATGCGGAGAAAGTTATATGAGGCGCAGGACGAAGTAGAGGTTAAAAAAGAAAAGTTGCTGGAGGGAATAGAAGCTCAGTTGAAGCAAAGGTCAAAAATAGAAACATTATTCACAATCAGTTGGAAAATCATTTAACAATTTATGAGCAATAACAAACAAAAACTAGAGCTTACATGGATCGGGAAGAATAATCCCGAGTATGATATTGCGAATATTGAGCCACGTATCTTGGAAGAGCGGACTGATCTGTCATATGGCGACAAGGACAGCGAGAACATGATCATCCATGGCGACAACCTTCTCGCACTCAAAGCTCTCCTGCCCGAGTATGAAGGCAAGGTGAAGTGCATTTATATCGACCCCCCATACAACACTGGGAATGCTTTTGAGCACTACGACGACAGCGTAGAGCATTCCACGTGGCTTTCCCTGATGAAGCCAAGACTGGAGTTACTGCGAGAGCTCCTGCATCCAGATCACGGAAGCATCTGGATATCCATCGACGATGATGAGACGCATTACCTGAAAGTATTATGCGATGAAGTGTTTGGAAGAAATAATTTTGTAGCAAATGTCATATGGCAAAAGAAGTACGCCGCATCAAATGATGCTAAGTGGTTATCAGACGTACACGATCACATTTTGGTTTATGCAAAGTCCAAGGACTCTTGGAGA
Source organism: Patescibacteria group bacterium (assembly GCA_038063375.1). Classification (NCBI taxonomy): domain Bacteria; species Patescibacteria group bacterium. Next base: position 33,639 of record JBBTVG010000013.1, on the reverse strand, counting down.
CCCAATTTACTGAAACGGTCAGATGAATTAAATGCTAAATATTCTAACCCTGATAACGATTCGCGTGGCCCATGGTATCCAACCAATCTTTCGGTAAAGACATTTTCTGAAAAGAATTATTATACGATTCTTTCACCCGCTGGGAAGGAATTTTTACCACCTCCTACCCGCTGCTGGGTAGTTTCAAAGGAGAAGTATCAAGAACTGTTATCTGATAATAGAATATGGTTTGGTTCAAAAGGTATTTCGCGTCCATATAAGAAGACTTTTCTCTCAGAAGTTCAACAAGGAACAGTCCCGCTCTCTCTTTGGTTCCACTCTGAAGTCGGACATAATATCGAGGCTAAGTCGGAGGCGAGAAAATTATTCGCCGGTCAAACGGATTTATTTAGTACACCAAAGCCGGAGAGATTGTTAAAAAGAGTTTTAGACTTAGCAACCAAACCTGGTGATCTAATACTCGATTCATTCCTTGGTTCTGGCACAGCGTCTGCTGTAGCTCAAAAGATGGGTAGAAGATACGTAGGTATTGAAATGGGTGAACACGCATATACCCATGTGCAACCTCGAATGAAAAAAGTGGTGGATGGAAATGATGGTCTTGAGCTGTCGAAAGTTCTTGACTGGAAAGGTGGAGGCGGATACAAGTTTTACGAGCTTGCCCCAAGCTTTGTGGTGATTGATGAATTCGGTAATCCAGTAATTGATAGCTATTACAACGATACCAAACTCATTCGCGCAATGTGTAAGCTTACCAACTACAAATTTGCCCCAAGCCCATCTGACTACTGGAAGCACGGTAAAGGCCAAGGCAACAATAGTATTTATGTAACAACCCAGATGCTTTCTGTGGCAATGGTTCAACAGATTGTGAGTCATCTTGGTGCAAACGAGACACTCCTCATCTGTCCAAAGAAATTTGAACCTGGATGTGAGAAGGTAGATACCCGTATCACTATCAAAAAGATACCGCAGTCAATTTTGAAGGCGTGTCAATTTGGAAAGAAAGAATACCTGCTTCCTATCAAAGAACGAGCGATGGAAGAAGTTGACGAAGACGAAGTTGATTCTGACGAAAACTAATATGTCTACTTTTATGAACCGAGAACAAGCCCTGCAATACATAACAAACGCAATGAGTTTGCGAGATCCTCAAGAAAAAAGCTTGGTGTTTTTTGCTGACTATCTAGAAGGAGATGCTGGCAAAAAGGTATTGGCGAGAATGAAGAGAGAAAATCGTGGAAGCGTCGAGGATATTGAGGCCTTGACCAAAGAGTACTCTCAAGCAATACCCGACCTGAGACAGTTTCAATCTTTCGAACGAACTTTCCCTGCATATACCTTTGCACTGGCTACAGGTGTGGGCAAAACTCGTCTTATGGGTGCCTTTGTAGCGTATCTCTACCTTGTTTACGGCATACAGCATTTTATGATCGTTGCTCCTGGCAATACGATTTATCGCAAGTTGGTAGATGACTTCAGTAAAGCCAACAATCCCAAGTATGTTTTTCGAGGAATTGAAGAGCTTACGACTTCGAATGTAAAAGTTATCACCAAGGACAACTATGCCCAAAGCCAGATGGCGCAACTTTTTGCAAACAAGATAGAAATTAACATTTTCAATATTCAGCAATTTGCGCAAAAGGATATAGAGAAAGAAAAAGGTATTACCAAGTTTAGTGAAATGCTCGGGGAATCATATTTTGAATATCTCAGCTCTCTCGATGATCTTGTTGTATTGATGGATGAATCGCACCACTACCATGCCGATGCGGCAATGGGTTCGCTTGACCGTATAAACCCTTTGTTTGGACTTGAATTTACTGCTACGCCCTATCTTGCTCCGACGAGTACAAAGAAAGGCACGGGGCTTATTCTCAAGAAAAATATCTTCTACGCATATAATCTCGGAAATGCTATTCGGGACGGGTATGTAAAAGATCCGTGGGTAGGCACAGAAGCCGATGTTGATTTTGGCCAGTGGGATGCGGAGTCCATAGAAACCGATGCTCGTAAACTACAGCTCGCCGCCTTTTTTCATGAACGCACGAAAGTTGCTTTGAAAGAATATGCTCTTGAAAATAACAAACAAGAAGTGAAGCCTGTGATGCTTGTGGTGGCGAAAGACACCGCTCATGCAAGTGCACTGCGCGCACTGATTGATAGCGATCAATTTAGAGGAGGTGCCTACAAGGGCAAGGTAATCGAAGTTCATACAAAAACAAAAGGCGACGAAGCGGATGAGACAATTGAAAAGCTTATATCACTTGAACACCCAGATAACATCGTGGAAATTGTCATCCATGTGAATATGCTCAAGGAGGGTTGGGATGTTGCAAACATTTACACTATTGCCCCAATCAGGTCTTCAGCGGCACAAATTTTAACTGAGCAAACAATTGGCCGTGGCCTTCGCTTGCCGTATGGAGAAAAAACGGGGAATAAAAATGTTGATCGTGTAATGATTGTTGCTCATGATAATTATGCGAAAGTGATTGAGGAGGCACAACACTCCAAGCTTATACAGCCATCGAATATTGAAAGTATTTCTACCGACGACACGAAAGTAGTAAGAGAGGTAATTGAGGTGCAGTCAGCTTTTGTCACAAGCATTCAGGAGCAAATCAAGGCAAGTGGAAGCCTTATGCAAGAAATTGAGGCACAGGCCACAAAAACAGTCAGTGCTGTTATTTCAGACGACACCCCAGAAGATGTAAAAGTGGCGACGATACAAAATAAGATAAATGAGATTGTAGAGATAACGGCAAAGAACGAAGCAATCAAGATAGGTACTCAGACGAGTGATGCCGTATACGAGGAAGGATCACTGTTTACTATTTTAAGTGAGTCCGCGAAAAAAGAACTCGAAGACATCGGGCGTATCTCCAAACAGACTATTGAGATTCGTAACATCCCTATTCCTAGGTTGATGCTCACACCCCATTATGGCGAACTTACAATTGATAATTTTGACTTAGACTTAACAAAATTAAGTAAATTTGCTACGGACGCTTCAATCCTTGAACAAGCGTTACAAGGCAAAGAAGAGAAGGATTTATTCGGCGTTGCTTACCAAGGAAACCGGGAGACTGAAATTACTCGTGTTTCAAGCCTTGGTGAAGGTCGAGCACAAAGTCCAGAAAATACTATCATTTCTGCACTCCTTGATTATCCGCTTGTTGACTATGATGATCAAAAGGAATTGCTACTTAAGCTTTCAAATCAGGCGGTCGCGCATTACAAATCATTTGTCAGTGACGTAAGTGCACTCAAAATGATGGTGGAAAATAATTTCCGTCAGATTGCCAAAGAAATATACGATCAAATTTTAACTCACAAAGAGTTCAAGTCTGAGAGTTATTTAGAGTCCAGTATTCGTGAACCAAAATCATATTTGGAGCAGTACAACATCTCTCGAAGTTTTGATGAAAAACCTGTAACTTTGGAGTCGCAACTTGACCGTTTCTCAAGAGACAAGATTTATACAGGATTTAAGAAAGCGTGCCACTCAATGTACAGGTTTGATTCTTCGGATGAAGCACGAATGGCGTACCTTCTCGATAAAGAGCCGTCAGTGGAAGATTGGCTCAGGCCTGCTCCGAATCAATTCGAGGGACTGTACTGGCGTGATGAAGCTGGTAATTCGCAACATCGCTACGAGCCAGATTTTGTAGTTGAGTTTGAACACGAAATCGTAATGATTGAAGTAAAGCCAAGCGGTGAGATAAAAGACCTAGACGTACAAGAGAAAAAGAAGACCGCAGACAAGTATTGCGAGCTTGTCTCAGCGAATGTGGGTAAACACGGCATAACAAAACCGTGGCGATATGTAATTGTCCCAACAGAAAAGATTACTGTCAGTTCTACTGTGGCGGTGTTATTAACCCAAAATAGTTAAAAATGCCAGATGACAAAACTAATGAGAAAGATAAATTACTGAACTCAGTAAACACTGAGGATGTATTGTCATCTGCCGAAGATAAACAAAAGAAGATTAGGAACGCTCTCTCAAAAATAGATCCCGAGTCGCTTGAACTAAGTAAGAGGCTGAGTGAAATATATGAAGGACTGGTACTCACATTTAACAACAAGAGAAACCCTGATCGTATCGGGCAGGTCGGTCATTCCGCCAGGGAGCTGACTTCTATACTGCCACGTTATTTCCAAGGTATTCCAATTCCAGAAACCGAGAATCCAACTGAACAAACAAAAGGTAACGAAAATCAACGTGCAATCTTGAAGGATCTTTTAGATAAACATCCCGAACGTAATGCCTTACCTGAATACCTTAAAGAAAACTTTGTACGTGACTGGATTGAGCTACACACGTTTTTCAACGATTGTTCAAAACACGGATACCTAAAAGGAACAAAATCCTCAGATATTAAAGAGAAAGACTTTGAAGCACGAGTATGGAAGTACGAGGATCTCCTGTATCAAATTCTTGTAGAAAGGACTTTTTTCGACGGAATTACTGAAATTGATAAACTACTTACAATTGAAAACCCGACTTCTGACGATATAAGCAATCTTACGAAATGCATTTCTAAGTCCGAACATCGTCGATATTTCTTTCAAAGATGCGATAACCCTAACTGGTTAGAACATCTAAAATCCATCAACACTTTCTCAAGTCCTCAGGAACCTTTACGTGAAGGTGGCTATATTCGATTTATTGTATGGCCTGAATCTCAATACTTGCTGAGAATAGCCGACAAAAAACCGCAAGAAGTTTTTGATATTATTAAGGATTTAAAATCTACCAATCAATCTGTATTGGATGATTTTGTTGGTGCGGCCATCAAATCTCCGCCAGAAATAGCTGAACAATATGTTGATTTGATTTGTAAAGATAAATGGATACAAAATTCATATAATCTTCTCCTGCCAGACAAAGTCGCAGACTTAATGGATTTACTTGCGGGAGCCGGTAAAACTAAAACAGCTTTGAAGCTTGCGAGGATACTCTTTGACACGAAAGTTGACCCCCCCATTAAGACATCCGATAATCCAGACGACCCTCTTTCTATTATTCGCCATGATGCGAAGCCCCATTTTGATGCATGGAGACTCGGCGAGATTGTAAAAAAGAAACTCGCAGGATTGGAGGAGAAGGATCCTGTGGGTTTATTCTCAATTTTTGCCACTACACTTAGACAGGCCATAGAACTTGAAGGGAGAATCAATCCAGAAGATAGTTTTTATGAGTATTCGCATATCTGGCGCCCAAATTTACTATCTGCTCGACTAAATCGAGAAGATGCAAAGAATATCCTTCTTGATGGATTGGTAAATTTAATTGAAAATAATAAAGGTGACGAAACAGTATTAAGGGAATTTGTTGTTATATTGCGCACTCATTCGTGGGCATTGTTTAGACGCATTGAGATACTAACCTACTCAACCAATCCGAACCCTTTTGCGAAGGAAATTGAAGAAATTCTCTCTGATAAAAAAATCATAATTGCCTATAACCTTCGAAGGGAATATCTTCCACTATTGGGTAAGGAATATTCAAAACTTTCTAAAAATGCAAAAGATACAATCTTAAAAATCATTGAACAAGGTCCAGATTTTAAAAAGAACGACAACCTTACGGATGAGCAATTTACGAGAGTACAGGCTGACTGGAAAGGTTTATATTTGAAACCAATTAAAGATCAGTTACCTCAAAAGGAGGTAAAAGAATATGGAGAAATTGTAAAGAAGTACGGTGAGTCTGTAGACAACGATGGAGAAATAGTTACATGGGATGGCGGTCAAAGTCCTATTTCATCTGAAGAGTTATCAGTATTGAGCGCAGAAGATACTCTACAGTATTTTGTTGATTACAAAATTCCAGACGATCCATTTGCTCGACATTCATCTGGTGGTTTAGGCATGGTCTTTTCTGGGTTGGTAGCAGAAAATCCTGAGAAATATGTTTTAGTTGCAGAATCATTTTTTGTAAAAAAGATACGACCAATATTTTTTTACCACCTCACACACGGCCTTAAAGATGCTCTACAAAAAGGAAAGAGTTTTGATTGGGTTTCTATCATAAATATTTACTACAAAATTCTTGTAGAAAATACTCGCGTATCAGAACCAGCAAATAATGATGAGCAGGATTGGAATGCTGTGCAAAGAGCCGTTGCTGATTTTCTCGGTCATGCCCTTGGAAAAGATACCTGTAACATCCCCATGTCTCTTAGAGAGAAGGTTTGGGCAATAATTCTTAATCTCTCAGAAGACCCTGAACCAACTCCTGCAGATGAACAGAGGGATGGCGAAGGAGGTCTTGACCCAATGACGCTAGCAATAAACACTACGCGTGGTGAAGCTATTCATGCGGTTGTCAATTATGGTCTTTGGGTTGCACGAAACCTTGAGGACAAATCTGTTGAGGTAAAAATGCCACCCGAAATGACCGCGTTGCTTGATAAACATCTTGATATAAAACAGGATCCATCATTAGCAATCAGATCTGTATACGGGTGGAGGTTACCAAATCTATTTTACTTGAACGAGCCTTGGCTTAAGGCAAATAAGGAAAAGATATTTCCTAAAACTGAGCCGAAATACCTCCTTGCTTCATGGGAGGGTTATCTTGCAAACAATGTCATAAAAGAATTGTTCACGCTCTTAAAGCAGGAGTATTACGATTTTATACCGCATATCGGTACTGTCGAGAAAAAAGGATATCGTGGCGCGGATGTTGAACAGAGATTTCCTCAACACGTGATGGTTATATATGTTAACGAATTTGAACATGATAATTTTGTAAATCATTTTTTTAAAGTTGCCACACCCAAAGCAAGGGCTGAAGCGATTAATTTTGCCGGTAGAGTAATTCTGCGGGATCTTAGTGGTTTTAGTAATAAAGATGAGGTCAAAAAACGACTTTGTGATTTATGGGATAAGAGAATTTCATTACCCCAAGAAGAAGTGAGCGAGGAAGAGCTACAAGAATTTGGATGGTGGTTTAAGGTCAGTCCTTTTAAAAGAAAAGATACTCTAGTTCGGATGATAAAAACTCTCGGATTTGTTAAGAGTAAAATTGATGTGCCATATGAAATCGTCGAGGAATTAAAATCTTATGCGATTGAGTTTCCGGTCGAAACAATCAAGATACTTGATCTATTAGTAAAACCAAAAAGAGAAACGTACGAATATCTCTATAAAAAAGATGAGTACAAGGAAGTAATTAAACTCGTAAAATCAACAGGAAACGAGGAAGCTAAAAAAGATGCTGATGTTTTGATCAACTATCTTATGTCAGAAGCTGGAATGATTGATGATTTCAGAGATCTGCTTTAATAAACTTATGAAAAAAACGGCAATCGTCACATATCTCACATACTCCGAACTCTTCAACACTTTTGAAAAGAGTGGCCTCGTGCTGTTATTTAGTTCTTTGAAGACGGTAGAGGATTTTGAAACTCAAATTGAGTATCTCCTACAAGAAATGAACCCTGTTGAGTTGATACAATTCACATCTTTTCTTAATATGATCTGCCAGACTCGCACTACGGAAATGACCATGGTAAGAGGAGTTACTTTTTTGGAGGAAACTAAAGTTGTGCCAAAAGGTACTGGTTTTTCGAATAAAATAGTTTTTCATAGAGAAAATCTCTTAAATCTGATTGGTCAAATTCTTACTAAGAACATACGAGGGACTCAACAGCTGACAGGAGAAGGTCATTCGGTGAATCAGAAGAAATATTGCGAAGCTATACTTTTCAATAATGACTTAATTAGTCTAGAAGTTGGCAGCTCGGAGGCTTCTTCAAAAGAGACATTTCTCAGAGATCACTTCATCAGGGAATGGCCACACTACTATCTTTCCGATACCGCAAGGCTTGTTTATGGGCACAGATTGGTTCGTTATCGCTATTGCTACGAAATACTACTATCCAAACTCGGAAATACGGATAAGGCGATGATGGAGTCAGGTATTCGTGCATTCGAAGAGAGAGCAGGAGTTTCTCTGAAAGAATATATGAAGGTCATCAATGGTTTATTTGCATGGTTTTTTGAAATGCCATTTCAACACGCAAAGAGTCCGCCACCTCCCGGTCAACCAAAACTTGGTTTTGATTTTATGAATATAAGCTCTTTTTATATTGACGCGAAGTTATTTGAAAAAGATCCTTCTTTTATCAAAACAATAGATACTCTCTCGAAGGGAACGGATGCACTCAGGGTGTCTGCAGTGGAAGAAAGCACAAGGGAGCGAGACCCCATAACGGGATACAACAAAAACATCAGAGTCTTTTTCGACAATCCTATTTTTAAAATAGAAGATGGGTACTATTGCGTAATTGATTTGAAATTTCTTATTGAAAACGTGTGTGGGGGCTTACTGTGGCGAATTAGAAATGCAGAAAATTTGCAGAACTTTAAATCTGCCTACGGTCGTCTAATGGAAGAGTATTTTAAGTTTCTAATACAAAATATCTTTAAGGATGCAAAGGTCACTTTTGGCGGTACCTCTGGAGCGGACGCCCTTGTCGAACAGGGGGATAAAATTTTTATTATTGAATTTACAACCGAATATTATCGATTATCATCTTTGTATAATCCAACCTCACAGGAATTTCTTGACGATGCTTATCGGCTTCTTTTTAATACCGGAAAGACAGACTCACGAGCAAGAGGTAAGAATGACAGAGGTAAGTTAATAAAGCTTAACGACTATATAGAAAAAGTTCAAAGTGATGGTAAAACAGTAATTCCTGTTTTAGTCACAGAAAATCTTTTAGGCAATCATGATCTGTTCAATGCCTTCAATAATTTTTACGACAAAGAGATTTCCGATAAAAAACTTACCCATCTACAACAAAATCCTCCTCTATTTCTTTGTCTAGATGATATTGAGACTTTTTGGGGACTCTTTGATCCCAGTGATGCAGTGGAGGGATTTGCTGGGTTTACAAAATATTGGATACCTTTAGATAAGGGGCCACAGTTTCATAATGCCTCCTCTGGTATATGTAGGTTTGTAGAGAAGCAACGCGATGGAGAGGCAAGAATAAGCAATCACGACTTTGCGGATTTTTTCTCCCCCAAGCAGGTTTTTAAATAAATTATTTGCGACTCGCAAGCTCTTTGCCAAGTGGTCCTTCAATCAGCTCAGTGATGGTGCCTACCAAACGTGGCCACGGCATAATACCCCTATACCAAAGAAGCATATTATCTGTTCTAAGACGGAGAAGCTTGAGAAACTTCTGCCATGTAAACCCTAGAGGCTTCAATTCATCCTTCCATTGGCCCCAGAGATACTTTGGGAGCTGGTTACCAGCCCAGACGACATAAGAATCCCAGTCGATTGTAGGATCGCTAAAAGTGGTATTTTTCAGCTCTTGCATCCAAGCTTTTACCTCCTTAGGTTCTGGTGGGGTAGTTATCTTCATACCCCAAGTATATAGGGTATGAAGCAGAAGTCAATAAAGTCAAACGCATTGTAAATGAGACAGTGACCGAGACGGGTGTTTTGTGTCTCATTTGTAACATTCACAAAAACACCCCACAGACCGAGACGGCTCGTCTAATGAGTAGAAGGGATGCTAAAATGTCCTTACAAGGCCTCATCTCACGTATTTGAGACCGCGACAGTCAGCAAAATAGAGCGGTAGCGAGATTTTGCTGCCGGGAGCGAATTGATTGTCTCGCGTCAGGACTCGAAAGGCGGAGCAATGTCGCTCTGCGACAGGCGAGCCGGGGTCGAGAGTACTTAGTATTTTAGAAATGCGAAGCATGATAAAATACTTAGTAACTCGTGATCGAGTTCCTGCTCGGCAACCAATCTAGAAAAGCGTATACTTATGAAATGAAGCGCCTTTTCTTTTTTATTGCACTGGGTTTTGGGCTCTTAATTGCGGTCATTCTTGTCACCAATATAGTTATTTTCTTGGGGGCAAAACCATATATATATGATGACGCTCCGGAGGCTCCGAACGTCGAGGTGGCGCTCATTCCCGGTGCGGCTATCTTCCAAGATGGTTCACTTTCCTCAATCTTTATTGACCGTGCGGATATGGCTATTAAATTGTATGAAGCGAAACAAGTGTCAAAAATTCTTGTCTCTGGCGACAACAGCACTGTGAGCCACAACGAAGTGAATCCGGTCCGCCTTTATCTTATCAGTAAGGGTATTCCGGATCAGGATATTTTCCTTGATCACGCCGGATTTGATACGTACAGCACTATGTACCGCGCTCGCGATATTTTTGGCGTCACCTCCGTTCTTATCGCAACCCAATCATTCCATTTGCCCCGTGCTGTTTTTATCGCACGCCGACTTGGAATAACCGCATATGGAGTAAATGCGGATGTGGGTCATATGCTCTTTCGCAACTATGTTCACGAAGTGCTTGCCAATGAGAAGGCAGCACTCAATCTGATCTTTCACCGACAGCCAAAGTATCTGGGAGATACGATACCTATCATGGGTGACGGGAGGAATTACCCATGATCCAGGTTTGGACTCCGAAGAGTGTTGGATATACTGTTATATGAAAAGTATTAAAACGATAGTAATCATAGTCATCCTTGGCGCTTTTGCTTATGCGTTTCAGCAGCCAATTAAGGATATCCTTACCTCATATTTCATATATGCTCCGTGCGAAAAACCGATCACGTACACGATTGGTTCGTTCGATGACAAATTTGGCCTCTCGAGAGAAGCTTTCTTAAGCGCGATCGAAGAAGCCGAGGTCACATGGGAGAAGCCGATCGGAAAAGAACTTTTTGTTTATGGAGAGTCCGGAGAGCTAACAATAAACCTCGTCTACGATTATCGTCAGCAGGCGACCAATAAATTAGAGAGTCTTGGTATTGTGGTGAAGGGAGACAGAGCTTCGTACGATGAGTTGAAAGCAAAATACGGCGCGCTCCGCGCAGAATACACACAAGCAAAAACAGATTACGATACGCGTGCAGCTTCATTCACAGAGAAGAAAGATGCTTACGATCAAGCAGTACAGTATTGGAATAAAAAAGGCGGGGCTCCGAAAAAAGAATATGAACAGCTTCAAGAAGAAAAAACGGCACTTCAAGCGGAGCTGGCAGAAATACAAAAACTCGAAATGAATCTCCATGAAGATGTGGAGAATATCAATTCGTTGGTGGTAGTACTCAATCGCCTGGTAGCTTCGCTTAATCTAAGCGTGGAAAAGTATAATGAAATCGGTGCATCGCGCGGTGAAGAATTTACCGAAGGAGACTACCAAGAGAGCGGAGGCGAACAGGAGATAAATATTTACGAATTCAGCAACCGCGATAAACTGGTGCGAGTTTTAGCACACGAGTTTGGGCACGCGCTAGGACTCCAGCATATAGAGAATCCCCAAGCTATTATGTACAGGCTTAATACGAGCACGAACGAAAAACTGACAGATGACGACCGCAAAGAACTCAAAGCGCGTTGTGCTATCAAAGAGTGATAAAATGAAAAATATAGGCCCCTGCGGCAGAAACCGCAGGGTAATACGTGGAATTCGCTTCGCTCATACAGAAGCGTGGCAGAGACCACGCGGTATTGACCTATATTAGCTTCTCGGCTCGAGAGTATAAAAGTAATCTTTTATACTCTGCTCGCTCTACGTCGCTAATAACGTGGGGGGAATGGGGTCATGTGCGTGTTTGACTGTAACAGAGACGAAGAGTACGATGAAAGTGACTATGTATCGTATATTGCCGGGGCACTCGGAATATTCGATTGACATTGAAGAAATTTATGTTTACCGACAGAGCAGATGCCGGGCGGCAACTCGCAAAGAAACTGGAACGATATCGCGGGAAAGAAGCGGTTGTTTTGGCGCTACCGCGCGGCGGGGTCGTCACAGGGCACGAAATAGCCGAAGCGCTCAAACTCCCGCTCGATATCATTGTCGTTCGCAAGATCGGTCATCCTTCCTCCCCCGAGTATGCGATCGGGGCGGTTGATGAGAAGGGGACTACAATCCTGAATGAAACGGAAACGGCAGCGCTTGACCAAGCGTGGCTTAGAGAAGAGATCGGACGACAAAGAAAAGAAGCACAGCGGCGCAGCACCGTATATCGCGAAAAAAGAATGCCGCGCGGCCTTGCGGGGAAAATCGCCATTGTCGTTGACGACGGCATCGCAACCGGCCTCACGATGCGGCTTGCCGTGCGTTCCGTTAAAGCGCAAAAACCGGAACAGATCATCGTCGCCGTGCCCGTTGCGCCGATGGAATCCCTGCGCGCTCTTAAAGAGGAAGGTGCCGGAGACGTTATCGTGCTTGAACCGCCGGAGGGATTTTTAGGAGCCGTCGGCGCCCATTACGACCGGTTTGAACAGGTTCCCGATGAAGAAGTTATCAGATTACTGCAGTCAATGTATGAAGCGAGAGATAAAAATACCGGTTCCCGCCGTAACGCTTGAAGGCACACTTGCCGTTCCGGAGAACGCTACTGGCGTTGTGCTTTTCGCGCATGGGAGCGGGAGTGGCAGATTTTCTCCTCGCAATATGTTTGTCGCGAGGGAACTAGAGAAGGCCGGAATCGCAACGCTTTTGATAGATCTTCTGACAGAGAAGGAGGATGAGGTGTATGAAACCCGTTTTGATATCGGTCTTTTGACGGAGCGCCTCGGTGGGGTCGTCTCCTGGCTTGAAGAGGAGCGAGAGTTAAAAGGCCTCGGCGTAGGGCTCTTCGGAGCATCGACGGGCGCGGCCGCCGCGCTTCAAGTTGCCGCGCGGTTTCCCTCACGCATCGCGGCGGTCGTCTCGCGCGGAGGAAGACCAGATCTTGCGATGGAGGAATTGGACAAAGTCACCTCCCCAACCCTTCTCATCGTCGGTGGTGAAGACTACGGCGTTATTGAACTTAACGAACAAGCACTTGCCGCGCTTCATTGCGAGAAAAAGATGGAAATAGTCCCCGGCGCGACACATCTTTTTGAAGAATCGGGGACACTTGAACAGGTGGCGGAACTTGCGGTAGTATGGTTTAAGAAGTATTTATGAAAATAAAATTAATCATTATCATCATAGGAATACTGGTAGTTACCGCGGGACTTGCGGTCATCTTTCTTTTCCAGTGTGAGGACGACTGGTGTTTTGTGTTCCAGCAACAAAAGGGAAAGAGCGCGGACAGTTTTGAGCGGTGCGTTCTTCTGGGCTTCCCGGTGATGGAAACGTATCCGCGCCAGTGTCGTGCGGGGGAAAAGTCATTCACTGAAATAATCGATCTAGTAAAGAGTGATAAAATTCGCATAACGCTACCTCTGCCGAATGCTCTGGTAGAGAGTCCGCTTCTCGTGCGAGGAGAAGCAAGAGGAAATTGGTATTTTGAAGCTTCATTTCCAGTGCGGCTCTTTGACGCGAACGGAAGGGAACTCGTCGCTTTGCCCGCGCAAGCCAAGGGTGATTGGATGACAACAGAATTCGTTCCATTTGAAGTAGTGCTTACTTTTGATACTCCCGCGACAGAAACGGGGACCTTGGTGTTAGAGAAAGATAATCCTTCTGGCTTACCGGAACACGCCGATTCAGTTTCAATCCCACTGCGGTTCAATACGACTAAATCGGAGGGAAGAGGTACCGGCATACTGCAAGGCACCATGACGATTGGTCCTGTTTGTCCCGTCCAGCGGATTGACGAACCCTGCGATCCAACACCTGAAATGTTTGCCGCGCGAAAAGTTTTCGTCTACCTCACCGACCGAGAGACGCTCGTGGCAACACTTGTTCCGGATGGAAAAGGGAAATTCAGCACGACTCTCCCGGAAGGAGATTACTGGGTTGACATGGCGCATCAGGGGATCGGAGGAACAAGCGGTTTGCCCATCCAAATTCACGTTACGGCGAATACGCCTGTTACGCTCACTATTGATGTAGATACGGGGATCCGTTAATAGGGATTGATATATAATATATTGATATGGAATTTTTGTTTACCGATCTTTTTATCCACACTTCTTTTGCCGGCATTACCTTCGGCGTGATCGGCGTTGCGCTCGTCGCGTACAGAAGAGGCGTGTTCTTTTCCAAGATCGCGTCTAGTATATTTGCGTACGCCGTTATCTTTGTTGTCCTGCTCTTGTCCCGGCAATACGTTACGGGACACATGGCCGAGCATGCGATGTCCGAACCGACGTATATATTCCTCGCGCCGGTGCACGGCATCATTTCACTGTGGGCGTTCGTGCAGGCGGGAGTGATGTTTTTCTTTGCGCACCGAGCATACCGGGCGGGGATAAACTTCTTCAGGGAACATAAAAAGTGGACGGCGCTTCTCGTTTTTGCGTGGGTCTTTTCGCTCATCAGCGGATTTTTTCTCTAATGTCGGCTCGGTTCCGTCAGTCGCGGTAAGCATTGTTTTATATGCTCCTTACTGGTAAGATGTTTTTTAGTAATATCCTCGCTCAATGTTGAGTTCGGGTGGTATAAAAACTTGTTCTTTTTAAACCGGGAGGTCACCATGTCTTACCAGTGGTTTTATGTGTTTACTGTCGCTTTGGCGAGCGGAATATTCTTTTGGACAGGCAATGCCGAGAGAGCGGCGTACCTCGGGTGGATGTCACTCGCGGCCGCAGTGCTCTTTATGGGATATGTCGTTTCAACGGGAATCCGCGCCAGACGTCTGCGGGAGGGAAAGCCCGAAGAACCGGACGCGGTGGATGTTCATCGCATTCACGTTGCCATACTGACAACTTTTATTCTTGTCGGCGTTGTCGGCATGGAGATCGCTGTCCGCAAATCAGGCGGTCTCTGGGGGGATCCCGCATTGGTCGCCTTCCATTTTGTTCTGGTGGGGCTTAGTACGACTACGTATCTGCTTGCGCGTTTTCGCCTGACGGGACTTTCTGCCCCGCGGCGGCACCGATACGTGACCTATCCGTTCATTGTTTTTTTCATCGCGACGTTTACGACAGGAACCATTCTCCTTTGGAGACAGTTTCTTTTCGCGTAACTATTCGCTCAAGGTATCCTAAAAGGAGGTGTTCGTAATGTATAAGTTCTTTTTTGTGTGTTGCGGACATCTTTCACTTGCAACAGGAGTCATTGGAATATTCCTCCCCATCCTGCCCACAACACCCTTCGTCTTGTTGGCGTGCGGGTGTTACGCGAAGGGGTCGGAGAGATTTCATGTGGCGCTCATCCGCAACAAGTGGTTTGGTCCGCTGATAAAAGATTGGCACGAGCATAAAGCCATTCCGGTTCGCGCGAAAGCGACCGCCATCATAATGATCGCGGCGAGCATTACGTGGGCAATCATAATCGCGCCCTTGTTGCCAGTGAAGATTGGTTTAGGGGTGTTGGGTGTTGCCGTCGCCCTCTATATTTTCACACGACCGTCACGAAAAAAAATTTGAGTCTGCCGCCAGGATATTCCTGGCGGCTTTTTTTGAATATCACCTTTTTTACTAAAAGGATAGAGGATGAAATCGTTTGTCCGGTTTTTCTTGATTGAGGGTTTATTTTGTGGTACTATTGCAAGTAATGAAAAAATACGGAGAAAAGTTGAAGGAGAGTCAGATGCAGATACCTCTTGCGGATTTTTTGAAATCCTACAATCAAAATATGCCCGCAGGCTTTCCGCGCGCCACTGCCGTATTATTAAAAAAGTTCCAAGACGCGCACACCATGCTTTTTAAGCATGGTGACTTATGGTCGCTTGACCAGCACCGAAAAAAGCTCATTGACTGGCTCCCGCGAAACAGCGACGCGTCATAAATCACAATGAATAATAATCCATTAGATCATATAGAAAATCTGACAAAGAAGACCAATGATTATATGGGTGAACGGGCGCAGAGCGTTTTGGGTCGTTATCCGTTATTGTTTTCTCTTCTCAGCGTCTTTGGTGTCGTAGCGGTTCTCTATGGTTTTGAGTCCGTCATTGACCAGATATCGTTTCTCGCCGACCGCCCGTTTCTGATCTTCATCACCGGATTGGGTATCCTTGTATTCACCGGCTCGTTGTACAAGAGTCTTGATCGACAGGGACGTTAGATGGTGGAGAGTTTAAAGAACATTTTTAAGTAGTTAAAAAACAAAACAAGTATGAATTTTTTAAAAACATTTTTTACCACACTTGGGGTCATATTTTTCTTGACTTTGCTCACCGGAGCATATTTGTATATCGCCGATCCTTTTGAGCTCAAGCCTCTCATTAAAACTCTGATTGGTCAGCCGACCAAACAGGTATCTGATACGAAAGTAGAGAGTGGTACTACGGACAAAAACACGCTTTTAAGCCCGGAGCAAGAAAAGGCGGCTGAGGCATTGGGAATAGACCCTGCAGTTCTCCCTTCAAAAATCACACCGGCAATGGAGCAGTGCTTTTACGAGAAGCTCGGCACACAGCGGGCAAATGAGATAAAGGCCGGCGCCGAGCCAACCGCCACCGACTACTTCAAAGCGAGGGCTTGTCTCTAGTCCCTTTGAGAGGTTGAACTGAAGTATTACATAGTATGGTCAAGAAAGTCTTGTATACCACCTTAGGACTTATTGGACTTATTGTCGTGCTCGGTGTTTTTGTTGGTGGTTCAGAACCTTCAGTAAACCAAAACACCGCTTCAACATCCCAAGATGCCTCGGCCGTCGCTGATATTGCTCCAGAATCCGAACAAACAGACACGGAAAACACCGCGACAGTTTCTGCGGCAAGCGAGCAGGTACAACCTGCCCCGACCGCTCATCAAGATACATTTTATCTCGTTACGAAGGTCGTTGACGGAGATACCATTGCCCTCCGTATGAATGGTATAACGGAGACCATTCGCCTTATCGGCATCAATACGCCAGAAACCGTTGACCCGCGTACCGCCGTTCTATGTTTTGGCACTGAAGCGTCAAACAAAGCAAAGGAGCTTTTGATGGGCAAGCAAGTTCGGATTGAAAAAGATCCGTCCCAAGGTGATCGCGATAAGTACGGCCGTCTTCTTGCCTACGTCTACCGAGAAGACGGACTTTTTTTTAACAAGTATATGATAGAAAAAGGATATGCATACGAGTACACATACAACATCCCGTACAAGTATCAGTCGGAATTTAAGGCGGCGCAGAAATCCGCGGAGGCAAAGAAGTATGGGCTCTGGGGCAACGGCGCTTGTGATGGATCTGAACAAACAAAAACACCACCTCCTCCACCAACACCACCTCCTTCCTCTCAATATTCTTGCGCAACAAACCTCTACAACTGTAGCGATTTTTTGACGCATATGGAAGCGCAGTCGGTCTATGAGGCGTGCGGGGGAGCGGGTAACGACGTACACAAGTTGGATAACGACAAGGATGGTTTGGCGTGCGAGAGTTTGCCGTGAGGCGAGAGATTTATTGCCATCTCCTCGCAGTGCTCCTCCTTGTTTATTCTCTATAATAAGAGCAAGTTGTAGTATTGTATAATTTTTGATAATCTTATCAACATGGCTATCAACTGGACAAAAATCTATAAAAAATATAAAGGCAATTGGGTTGCTTTGGCAGCTGATGAAAAAACGGTTCTTGGTGCTGGGAAGACCGTCCGTGAAGCGCTGGATCAAGCAAAAAAAAAGAGTAACAAGACTCCGTTTTTGACGCGCGTACCCGAAAAGCTCGTCCCCTATATCGGCTGAAAAACGCTATGAAATTCAAATATAAACGCTACAGCAAAACAACACTTCGACCCGTTATCCCCATTAAAATAAAAAATGAAAACAATACTGTAGGATATGAGGTGCTTGTTGATTCAGGCGCCGATTTGTGTATTTTTGATGCAGAGATTGGTGAGGCTATCGGTATTGATGTGAAAAGCGGGAAACGACACGAGGTTTTTGGTGTTGGCGGAAAATCGTCTATATATTTTTTACATAAAGAGGTGGGAATTGAAGTCGGAGGACATTCGTATAAAATCGACGCAGGTTTTATGCACAATGTTGCTGGAAATGTTATGCCATACGGTATTGTGGGACAAAATGGATTTTTTAATATCTTTGTTGTTAAATTTGATCTTAAAAAAGAAACGGTGGAACTAAAAGAACGGGCATAATCGCTGTGTCGTGTGCGGATACTCCGATTTGCGTTACCTCGTTGGGCATAAGGATTGTCGCAGTTATCACTAGGCAAGGATTTGCAATATCTGCTATACTGACTATACTAAAAATATGAATATTTCTCTGTCGCAAAACCTGACCAAATTTCTCCTTTTCTTCGGCATTATCGCTTTTTTGCTGGTGGGTTTTATTGGCGCTAATCATCTAGGGATGAATATGGGTTCCCTGGGGCAAGAGATGTCGGGTTGCTCCGTAATGGGAATGACAACTGTTTGCCAGATGAATCCCCTGGAGCACATTGCCGCTTGGCAAAATATGTTTGTGAGCGTATCACCGAAGGGCACATTTGACGCACTCGTCCTTTTCTTGGCATTTTTGCTTTTTGCTTTTTCAGTAAAAGATTTTTGGAGTGCGGGTCTTGCTTCTTTCTTTTTCAATCAAAAGACGATTCTGATCTTGAGGAGAGTTATTTCCATAATTCGTAACCCGCTTGCCGAAGCGTTTTCAAACGGAATTCTCAACCCAAAAATCTTTTAGTGCTTTCTTTTCGTCCGATTCCATTCGGGCACTCGTACCCTTTATTGACAAAGCACTTTAGAAAAAATGAGTATTGTAGTTCAAGCATTAGGGAAAGTTTTAAGGCGGCCGCTGTATGCAATGCTCGCCGCTAGCGTGGGTCTCCTGGTATTTATATTTGCGACGTGGCTCCCGAATCTCGGGCTCATCGCCGATATATTCCGCTCTCACGCGACGCTGGCTCAAAAGATTGAAATTCCATGGAGCCTCTTGGGTGGAATTGCCACCAATTTCTCTTTGCTGTCCGCCTCGTATACCATCGGCATAGCGGTATTCTTCGGATTAAATGTCGCGCTCGCGGTCTTTCTTCTCCGTCGCGGGGTTGCAAACGCGGCACAGAAAGGAATGGCAGGGAGCGTACTCGGTATCGTTTCCGGCGCGTTCGGCATTGGTTGCGCGGCATGCGGATCTTTTCTTCTCACGACAGTCCTTGCTTGGTTTGGCGCGGCATCGGCAGTTGCATTATTGCCGCTTGCCGGCGCCGAATTCGGACTTCTTGGTCTTGCATTACTCGTGCTGTCTCTCTATCTCACCGCAAAGCAAATTGAAAGCTCGGCTGTGTGCATTAATTAACAAACATTAACTTCTTAGAATCATGAAAAAATTTATTATCGGAGGCGTTATAGTGATAGTGCTTCTTGTCGGAGGGTCGTATTTTTCTCGGAGTCTTTCCGGAGACAAAGGCAACCCTAACATAATTGCCCAAAAAGGCATTCATTGGCATCCGAAACTTGAGATCTATGTGAAGGGCGAACTGCAGCAAATTCCCGAGAGTATCGGTCTCGGCGCCGTGCATCAGCCCATACACACACACAGCGAGGATGCGGCACAAGGCGTACTCCACCTTGAATTCTCCGGACGAGTGACGAAAGATGATGTAAAGCTTGGCAACTTCTTCAAAAACTGGGGCAAGGACATGAGCGAATTCGGTTCCGCCATGACCATGACGGTGAATGGAAAAGAGAACACGGAGTTTGGTAGTTATGCGATGGCAGACGGGGACAAAATTGTTATGAAGTTTGAATAGCCGCTTTCATTATGAATGAACCACAAAAAGAAAAATTCATTACGCGGGAAGTGGGAAAGCACGCTAGAGCGTTCATCCTTATCGCGGGAGTTGTTTTTGCTGTTGAGGCGATAAACTTCATTGCGCCTGATGTTATCCAAAAAGAGAAGCCCGCAACGATATCTGTTTGGGGTGGCGGCGCGCGAGACAAGGGAAATACCCTAGAGAGAGTGGAGCTTTCCGCAGAGTGGGGTAATCTCGGCATGCGCATGGTAGAAACAGGAGTGATTGATCGCGCGAAATTTGAAGCGCTCTATCAAGGGCGTGGGGGACTCACCGAAGATGAGAAGCGATTTCTTGAAACCAATATGAAAGGGAACATCGTAGTTACGCAAGAAAACGCCGGATTCATCCTCAATCTCCTGTGGGGATTGGGGCTCGGCAATGAAAATACTATTTTGGAAAAGGGGCAAATGGCCGACGCGCGCTACGGCGGCGCCGGAGGATTCGCTTCAACGGGCGGATGGACGCTCGCCAATGGCGACGCGATGGAGCATTACAGTGCGCATCCGTTCATCACCCTCACTCAAAAACAGCAGAGAATGGTTGAAAGTGTAAGCGGCAATATTTACCGTCCGTGCTGTAATAATCCTGCAATCTTCCCCGATTGCAATCACGGCATGGCGATGCTGGGGCTTCTTGAGCTTCTCGTTTCGCAGGGCGCGACCGAGGAACAGATGTATAAAGCCGCGCTTCAAATGAATAGATTTTGGTTCACGAATCAGTACGCCACGATTGACCGCTATCTTGAATCAAAAGGACGCGTACCAAGTGAGGTCTCTCCGAAAGAGATCCTCGGAAAAGAATATTCAAGCGCGTCCGGTTTTGCTCGTGTCGCAGAAAGTGTCAAAGGAGTGCCGCAAGGAGGTGGCGGATGCAGTGTATAATAGGAAGAAGAATACTACTATGAGTAAAAATAATATCATTGCTGTTGCTTCTATCGGCCTTATTGCTATCCTCGGCGGGTATTTCCTCCTGCGCGGTGATACCGTTAAACAGGATACCGCTACTCCGCAAGCATCATCCGTGGTGAACGGAGTGGATGTAAAGAATGCCGAGGGGTACTACGACATAGAAAGCATCGCGCTCACCCAGAAGCAAAAGAACGAAGACTTCTTTTTCGTGAACGTCCACATTCCTTACGCGGGGGAACTTGCGAACACGGACGCATTTATTCCCTACGATACTATTGGACAAAATCTCGGGAAGCTACCAAGCGACAAGAATGCGAAGATCGTACTCTATTGCCGGAGTGGTAGTATGAGCACCGTGGCGGCAAAAGAACTTATCGCTCTCGGGTACACCAATGTGTACAACTTGACGGGCGGAATGAATGCGTGGGAGAAGAGCGGATATACAGTTGAACACAACAATCGTCCGTAATGCGGGCGATATGATTACAGGAATACATTAACAAAACTCTTATGAAAAAAAATCAACTCGTTATACTTATCATCTTTGTAGTTGCGGCAGGCTCCGTCATTCTCTTTGAGAAAAGGGCGGAGTTGTCGCGCTTGGGGAACGAATCAAACGTTCTTACTGATGTACTACCCGGCGCGGGAGCGCTTGTCGCCATTGAACCATTCTACGATCTTGGCACCATTTCAATGTCGGCGGGCAAGGTTTCGCGTGTGTTCAAAATAAAAAATAGCGGTGGAAGCCCTGTGCAGGTCAAAAAAATATACACATCCTGCATGTGCACGACGGCAACGCTTATCACAAAGGAAGGCAAGGCGGGGCCATTCGGTATGCCGGGACACACAGCAATCCCAACCATTTCGGAATCTATTACCCCTAACGAAGAAGCAAGCGTGGAAATAGTATTTGATCCGGCGGCGCATGGGCCATCCGCCATAGGCAAGGTACGTCGTATTATCTATCTTGAAACGGACGCCCAAAAGGAACCGATTGAACTTACCTTTGAAGCAAATGTAACTCCTTAAACTCTAACCTTAACGTTATGACGAAAAAAAATATATTGTTGATAACCGGGATCATAGCACTTCTGATCGTACTTGCCGGTACTATCTCAAAAAATCAAAGAGTCCCGGCAGAAACTGCGGGAGAGAACGAGACGGTTTCCGAGTCTCTCCATGGGCCACATCTTACCCTTGACCCGGAAGAGTATGATTTCGGAAAAATCCGCCAGAGCGGTGGCACCGTCTCAAAAACATTCAATGTGCTTAATAATGGAAGCGAAGATGTTACTATCAGTGAAGTTCTTACCTCATGCAGTTGCACGAGTGCGGAAATTGATAAAAAATTATTGCGACCTGGGGAACAAGGAATTCTTACCGTGATATTTGATCCCAATTACCACTACGAAGATGACGGAAGATTTTTCAGAACGGCTACCATTAAATCCAATATACACGGGAAAGCGCCCGAGGTTAAGGTTTTTGTTGAAGTGGACTACGATCTCGGCAAAGACGCATTAAAATTTAAGGGAGATACGGAATAATTATGTCCAAAACAATTATTCAAGCAATCATTAAAGGAACGGGAGCGGCAATCGCAATGCTCGCCGTCTTCTTTCTCGTAGTCACGCTTATTTCCGGCTGGGCATTCACCCTAAGTCAGTTTTCCGCGTATTGGTATTTCATTGTGAGCTTGGCGGTCGGATTTGGTATTCAGATCGGTCTCTATAGTTACCTTAAACAAGCAGTTTCGGGCGACAGCGGTGCTCCAAAGGCGGTCATTGCTCTCTCCGGAACAACTTCTACTGCCGCCATGATTTCTTGTTGCGCGCATTACCTTGCGAATATCCTTCCCGTGTTAGGCATTGCCGGATTGGCAAGCGTCGTTGGCCAATATCAAGTAGAGTTTTTCTGGGTAGGTATTGTCTTCAATGTCGGTGGTATTGTTTATATTGCGCAAAAAATTATCGCGTTCCGAAACCACATGAAGAGCATGCAACAGCATTGAATCCAACTACTGAACCCATCTCAAAAATCAATTTCTGCTGCAATGACAAGATTTTCGGCTGCAAGACGCTCATCCCTCCTCAAAATAGCACTGCTATTCTTCGTCGGGCTTCGCGCCTTTCGCTCGAAAATCTTGCATTTCGCCACGAAAGCATTTTTGAGATGAGTTCTAATTAAATCTCAGTGTTATTAAAAAATAATTACTTATACTATCTATGAAATACAGTTATACAAAACAAGTACCACTTTCGTTTCAAGAGGCGAAAGAGAAAACAGTGGCCGCGCTCGCAGAGGAAGGGTTCGGCATTCTTACCGAGGTTGATGTGAAAGCGACACTCAAAAAGAAGCTCGGCGTTTCTCACGGAGAGTACGTCATTTTAGGTGCGTGCAATCCGCCGTTTGCCTATCAAGCACTGCAAGCCGAAAAAGAGATAGGGCTTTTTATGCCGTGCAATGTCATCGTGTATGAGAAGGAGGGGAATATTTTTGTATCAGCAATCCTCCCCACCACCGCGATGGGAATGCTTGATAATCCGGCACTGTCCGACATTGCGGTTCTCGCGGAGGCGAAATTGAAAAAGGCCGTTGATTCTGTTGCGTAAATGTAAGAAGAGAATATATGAACCACAACCACCATAACTCCGGAGTAACTATGTACACGTGTCCTATGCATCCGAAAGTCGTTTCGGATAAGCCGGGAATGTGTCCGGAGTGTGGTATGAATTTAGTTCCGACAAAACAAAAGCAAAAAACAGTGGACTACGAAGGACACGACCCCGCAGGAAAGCAAGCTTCCAACGGGGCGGGTAAACACGCGGGGCACTCAACAAACATTTTTAAGGTTAAGTTCTGGATAAGCCTTGCGCTCTCTATCCCGATCGTTCTCTATTCCGACATCGCGCAGAAACTTCTCGATTGGGAAGCTCCGCAATTTTTCGGTTCGGAATATTTACCTCTCGCCCTTTCTTCAATTATCTTCTTTTACGGCGGATGGATATTTATAGCGTCCGCGTATCGGGAACTCAAGGCGCGCTTGCCGGGAATGATGACCCTGATCGCGCTTGCTATTTCCACCGCGTATTTCTACAGCGTTGCTATCACGCTACTTGGAAAAGGAGAAACTCTTTACTGGGAACTCGCGACGCTTATCACCATCATGCTTTTGGGGCACTGGCTTGAGATGCGCGCGGTAAGCGGGGCGCAGGGCGCGCTCAAAGAACTTTCAAAACTTTTGCCCGATCAAGCAGAGGTCATACGAAACGGGAAGATGGAAACGATCGCACTCTCGGAACTCCGGAAGGGCGATCTGATGTTGGTAAAACCGGGCGGCAGGATTCCCGCGGATGGCGTTGTGAAAGATGGAGTCTCGGACGTGAACGAATCCATCGCAACCGGCGAATCAAAACCGGTGCCCAAAAAAGAAGGCGATGCGGTGATCGCCGGCACGACGGTGGGCGACGGCTCTCTCCAAGTGACGGTGACGAAGATCGGCGCCGAAACATTTTTGGCCGGCGTGATGCGCCTTGTCGCGGAGGCGCAAAGTTCAAAGTCGCGTTTGCAAATGCTCTCCGACCGCGCGGCGTATTATCTCACCATCATCGCGGTGGTCACCGGCGGCATCACGCTCGTCGCGTGGCTTGCGCTCTCTGACGCGGCGTTCGCCATCAATCGGATGGTCGCGGTCTTGGTCATCGCCTGTCCGCACGCGCTCGGGCTCGCAATCCCGCTCGTCGCGTCCATTTCAACAACGAAAGCGGCGCGAAACGGCTTTCTTGTGCGTCAACGTCTCGCGCTTGAAGCGGCGCGCAATATTGATGTCGTCTTGTTTGACAAAACGGGAACGCTCACTCGCGGAGAGTTTGGGATTGACGCAATCATTCCCGTGACAGAGGGAAATGAAACCGAAGTTTTGCAGTACGCGGCTTCGGTGAACAGTCTCTCCGAGCATCCGCTTGCTAAAGCGATGATGGAAGAAGCGAAAAAGAGGAATATCGCGCTCCTGCCGGTGAAGAATTTTGAAAGAATACCGGGGAAGGGTGCTCAAGCCCTAGTGGGTGGCGTGGAAACAATCATCGGAAGTACGTCGCTTTCGGAGGAGCGTGGCGCGGCGCTTCAGGGCGCTCTCAAAGAAAAAGTTCGCGTGTTAGAGAGCCAAGGTAAAACAATAAATGTTGTCATACGAGATGGCAAAGCGTTCGGCGCGATCGCGCTTGCCGATGTCATACGCGAGGAGTCGCGCGAGGCAATCAACAGTCTTCGCGCGATGGGGATCAAGACTGCCATGATCACGGGCGATTCGGAAGACGTGGCGAAGTGGGTTGCCGGAGAGCTCGGCATTGACGAGTATTTTGCCCGCGTGCTTCCGGAGCAGAAGTCGGAGAAGGTGAAGCTTCTGCAATCGCGTGGTCTGAAGATAGCCATGGTTGGCGACGGCGTGAACGACGCGCCGGCGCTTACTCAATCTGACGTCGGTATCGCGATCGGCGCCGGCACCAATGTGGCGATTGAATCCGCGGGCATTATTTTGGTACGGAACGACCCGCGCGACATTCCGAAGATCATTCGTCTCTCGCGTCTCACGTATGCTAAAATGATTCAGAACCTTTTTTGGGCAACGGGATATAATATCGTGGCAATTCCGCTCGCGGCTGGTGTACTTTCGTTCAAAGGGATACTTTTAGAGCCCGCGCTTGCCGCCGTGTTTATGAGCATGTCCACGGTGATTGTCGCGCTTAATGCCATCTTGCTTAAAAGACAAGAGCTATAAAAATATGAAAAATAAAACACTCACATTCATTGTCATTGCCACAATCCTCATCGGAGGAGCGATCCTCTGGGGGCAATCGAGCGGTAACAAAGAAGCGATGTCCGGCGTTTTTTCTACCGATACCGCCGGTCTCCCCGAAGCAAAACAAAACGAGACAGTGGAACTCAAAGATGGCGATACCTTTGACCTCACGGCAGGATTTGTGAAGAAAAAAATAAAAGGAAAAGAGGTGCGGATGCTCGCCTACAACGGCATGATTCCCGGACCTACTATAAAAATTCAGGAGGGGGCTACCATTACCGTCAACTTCAAAAATGATACCGATATGGCAAACACAATCCATTCGCACGGCGTGCGCATGGAGAATGCTTTTGACGGTGTTCCGGATGTTACGCAACCGGCGGTTTCTCCCGGCGACTCGTTTGCCTATACGCTCTCATTTCCCGACGCCGGGGCGTATTGGTATCATCCGCACATGCGCGATGACTACAATATTGAGATGGGGCTCTATGGCAATTTCCTCGTGACGCCAGCTCCGGGTTCATCGTGGAATCCCGTTGATCGCGAGGTGCCAATTTTCGTGGACGACATCTTGCTTCTCAATGGCAAAATCGCGCCATTCAAAAAAGACGAGGCAGATCATACGCTTATGGGTCGTTATGGCAACACAGCGTTCATAAACGGCGAAACCGACTACACGCTTTTGGTCAAGAAAAACGAAGTGGTCCGATTTTACTTTACCAACAGCGCAAACGTCCGCCCTTTTAATCTCGCACTATTAGGCGCAAAAATGAAATTGGTCGGCGGGGACAACGGCTTGTATGAGCGTGATATGTGGAAAGATGAAGTACTGGTGAATCCATCGGAACGCGCCATTGTTGAGGTACTCTTTGATACTCCGGGCGAGTACGCGCTTCAAAGCAAAACGCCGGAGAGAACGTACACGCTTGGCACAATCATTGTCTCTCACGAGCAAGTAGCTTCGGAGACCGCAAAATCTTTTGCGACACTTCGCGCGCATCCGGAAGTCATCAAAAGCATTGACCCGTTTCGGCAATATTTTGATGTGCCGCACCAAAGACGCCTCGCGCTTTCTGTTGATACTATCGGCAACACGATGCAAATGATGGGGGGTGGGATGATGACCTCGAACAAAGAGGGTCTGCCTACCGGTCAGGCAGGCATTGAATGGGAAGACGATATGGCGATGATGAACCAGATGTCCGACACAAGTTTAATCAAATGGAAGATAGTAGACCAAGATACCGGTAAAGAAAATATGGATATTGACTGGTCATTTAAACGCGGTGCGGTAAAAATACGCATTGAGAACACTTCAAACGGAGTGCATTCAATGCAGCACCCCATTCATTTCCACGGCCAACGATTTTTGGTGGTAAATCAAAATGGTACACCGCAAACAAATCTTGCATGGAAAGACACGGTACTTGTCCCTTCAGGTCAGACGGTTGATATTTTGCTTGATGCCTCAAACCCGGGCGCGTGGGTAGCGCATTGTCACATCCTTGAACACATTGAAGCGGGGATGGCGTTTAGCTTCAAGGTGCAGTAATTCTGAAAGCAAAAGAGTATAATAACAACAAAAGGTCGATATAAGTAAATTAAGCAGTAAAAAATATTAACATGATGAACTTAAGACATCTTCTGGTCATCGTTGCCGCTTGGGTGAGTATCGTCTATGTGGTGTGTTTTGGAGGAGTGGCTCTTTTTCCTTCCTTACGAGAGCTATTCTTGCAATACGCGCTCCATACAAACACAGTCATTGGCGGTAATGTCATCACACTTTCAACATTTATTGCGGGCCTGATTGTGTGGAATGTGATTGCATCGCTTGCGGTAAGTCTATTTGTCGTTCTCTTTAATAAAATAAAAACATAAATATATGATGGGATATGGATATGGAGATACAGGCATGATGGGAGGATTCGGTGTTATCACGTGGCTGGTGGTAATGGTTGTTCTCGTTCTCCTCGGCATCTGGCTCTGGCAACAAATTTCAAAGAAGTAAGATGAAAAGTACGTTTACACAAAAAATACCGAGAATACCGAGGCAAGGCCTCGGTATTTCTTCGGTATTTTTTGTGTATGTTTTGGTGTGTTAGAATAGGGTAATGAGAACTATGGTGCGGAAAATAATTTTTTTGTTTGCTCTGGCGCTTTCGGCTTTGCCCGGGGCGAGTTTTGCCGCGACTGATGAGCTATTTGAAATATCAGGATGGATCCCGTATTGGCGTGGGACAGCGGGGGTGGAGAGCATCTTGCCGCACGTTGACACATTCACCGAAGTAAATCCATTTGTATACACCGTGAAGCTAAATGGTGAACTTAACGAAGCATCTCTCCTTACTGATGCGCAATGGGTGAATTTGGCAGGGCAAACTAAAGCGAAGGGGATTAGGTTCATTCCCACCGTCATGTGGGCAAATCCTGACGCGATTGATGAAGTGCTTCGCGATCCTTTGAAGCGACAAGAGCATGTACGCGCGATCGTGCGAGAGGTGTACGCGCGCAAGTTTGACGGCATAGATATTGACTATGAAGGGAAGTATGCGCGTACGAAGCCGTACTTTTCTCTTTTCTTGCAAGAGCTTTATGTAGCGATGGAGTTTGATAAATGGATCATGTGCACCATTGAGGCGCGCACGCCCCTTGATTCGCGATACTCATCACCCGAATCAATTCCCAAGGATATTGAGTACGCCAACGACTTTGTTGAGATCAACAAATACTGCGACCGGGTGCGCATCATGGCCTATGATCAAGGTCGCATTGACTTGAAGTTGAATAAATCAAACGCGGATCCGTACGTTCCCGTCGCGGATAAAGCGTGGGTTGAAAAGGTTATACTTCTTGCCGCGAAGGATATTGACAAGAGTAAGATCGTTATCGGCGTGCCGACGTATGGATATGAGTACGACATGTTTAACGCGCTTGATGGAAGCGGGGAAATAGAATATTCAAATCTGTGGTCATTCAACCCCGGCTATGCCACCGATACGGCGTTGAAACTGCAGATAGCGCCGATGCGCAATTCGGCGGGAGAACTTTTCCTCACCTATCCGGCGTCGCGATCGCTTGATCCATCTATCCCTCTTCCATTCGCAACTCGGGTGATGTCATGGAGTGACGCGGAAGCGATCCGCCAAAAAGCCGAGCTGGCAGAAAAACTGGGAGTGCGCGGTATCGCGTTATTTAAAATTGATGGCGGACAGGATGCCGGCTTGTGGAATGTACTCGCTCAATATAAAAATAAAAGCATGGCGTTTGTGCCGGCGACTATTTCAGTAAACACCACGGATACTTCCGTGATAAATGTTTCCGGTAAACCCGGAGTCGTGGCACCGAGTCGCAATTTGTATTTTGGCATAATAGGAGAGGATGTGCGAACGTTGCAGAAATTTTTAAACGAGCGCGGGTTTAGCGTCTCAACGACAGGCGGCGGCTCGCCGGGAAATGAAACCAAATACTTTGGACCGGCAACAGTGCGTGCGCTTACTCTTTTCCAAAAGGCACATAATATTACTCCCGCTGTGGGATATTTTGGTCCGAAAACCCGCGCCGCAATCCAACTGCTCTAGAGAGATAGATTTGTTTCGGCGTATGTATCCACACTTTTGTATGTTAAAGCGCTGATATATTTGGTAACATGGTTCAATAAAGGGTATGAATAATTTTCAAAAAATCTCCATCTTTCTTCTCCGTATTTCCATGGGTTGGTTTACGTTTTACGCGGGTATCACGAAGGTGCAAAATGCCGCATGGTCAGCGGCGGGATATATCCAGGGAGCAAAGACGTTTCCGGGGTTCTATCAGTGGTTTCTCCAGCCGGACATTTTGCCGATCGTCAACTTCCTCAATGCATGGGGCCTACTGCTCATCGGTGTCGCGCTCTTAACGGGAGTCTTTGTTCGCGCCGCTTCATTTTTTGGCATCGCACTGATGCTGTTGTTTTATTTTCCGATCTTGGACTTTCCATATCCGAACCCGCATACATACCTTGTTGATGAACATATCATCTACGCGCTTGCGTTCCTTGTGCTCATGGCGACGCGCGCCGGCAGTTTTTGGGGACTTGGAAGGTTGTGTTCCCGTTTTTCTTTTTGCGCAAAGTTAAGGAATATTCTCGGATAGAAAAAATATCAAGGCCTAAAAATACCAAGGCGAGGCCTTGGTATTTTTTACATGGTGAAACGACCAAGAAAGACCCCCGTAAGCTTTTTAAAGTGGGGATAATTAATGTGATTTTTTATGCCCTTCCATGCTAAAATATAGGTAAGTTCTCTACATTTTCAGGGATCATTTTTCATGTTCACGAGCAGACATAATAAAAAAATTTTTCTTGCCTTAATACTAATACTGCCGGTGGTTTTGCTTTCTTATTCATTCGTGGAAGCCGCGGGAACCCCGTCCATCATTAGTTACCAAGGAAGGCTCGCTGATTCAAACGGTGACCTTTTGGGAGGTTCCGGAACCGCATACTACTTTAAGTTTTCTATCTGGGATAATGCAACCGTCGGTTCGGGGACTCGGCTGTGGCCGACCGGCGCGCCGTCATCTTCTTCGCTCACTGTACGGCAAGGTGTATTTGTTGCAAACATCGGCGATACTGCCGCCGGATTTCCGCACGCGCTTGATTATGACTTCAATACCGCAAGTGATATTTATCTTCAAGTTGAAGTTTCTTCCGATAATTCAACTTTCCAAACACTTTCACCAAGACAGAGGATCAGTGCCGCGCCGTTTGCTCGATTAAGTGGAGCGGTGAGCGGGTCAACGACACCGTCGTCATTTGGAACAACGACACCGTTCGGCACGTCAGTGATATCCGTTGAGGCGACCTCAACAAACACCACCGCACTTTCTTTGCGGTCTATTTTAAATCAGCTCGCGAATATTTTCCAGATACAAGATTCCACCGGCGCGAATCTGTTGTTTGTAAATTCCACAGGCGGGTTCTTCGCGTCCTCCACACTGCAAGCAACAGGAGCAACTCGGCTGTACTCCACGCTGGATGTTTCCGGACTCACCACATTAGGTCAGGCATCATCCACTCTTTTTTCCGTCTTTAATACGCTCTACGTCGGAGGCACCGCGACTTCAACCCTCCAAGGCAATACGACCGGCACGTCAACCATTCAGGGATTCTTGAACGTCTTGGGCACCAACTCAACTTCCACGTTTAGCGGCGGGGTTTCTGCAACGCGCCTCAACACCTCCGCTACTTCTACATTCACCGGACTGCGCATTACGAGTGAGGGTTTACAACTCACAGGATTTAATTGTTCCGGTGCCGCAGGACTCCTCCAAACCGATGCGTCGGGGAATGTTATCTGTGGTACAGATGACAGTGGCGCGGGCGGCGGCATCACAGTACTTCAAGTGGATGACTCTGATGTTGTCACTTCTGCAAGCGTTATTGATTTTCTCGGCACCGATTTTGATCTCACCAACTCTCCCGCGGGAGAAGGGAACCTCTCTATTGATTACCTAAACGGCCAAGCCGCATCCGCCTCCCTTAAAGGTTTCCTCACCTCCTCCGACTGGTCGCTCTTCAACAACAAAGTTTCTTCCACGTCTATCGACACCTCCGCGGAATTGGCCGCACTTCTTACCGACGAAACCGGCACCGGCGCCCTCGTCTTCGGCACCTCACCGACACTCTTAGGAATTTCACAAATTGCCAATGCAAGCACGACCGCGCTCTCGGCATACACCGCCGCCTTCGGCGCGACGGCAACCTCCACATTTTCATCATCAGGCGCCCTCACTTTGGCTTCAGCCCTCGGCGTCTCTTCAGGCGGTACCGGTCTCACCGCCACTCCTTCCTTCGGACAGATCTTGAGAGGCACGGGAACAGGGTACACCCTCGTCGCCACCTCCACCTTGGGCGTCCTCCTCTCTGACACGACGGGCATCTTAGGAGAAACGCGCGGCGGCACGAACCAGAGTACGTATGCGACCGGCGACATTCTCTACGCCTCGGGCGCCAACACGCTTTCCAAACTCACGTTGGGCACGGCCGGCACCATTCTCGCGTCCTCAGCGGGCATTCCGAGTTGGGTGGCGACGACCACGTTCTCGTCGGGACTCGCATACGCAAACGGCAATGTCACCAACACGGGCGTCACCTCTTTGACCGGCACAACAAACCAGATCTCCGCTTCGGGTTCCACCGGCGCCGTCACGCTGTCCTTGCCGACATTACTTTCTCTCACGAATGCTTCCTCCACCGCGCTCTCCGCGCTTGACTATCTCTCTGTCGGCAGAACGGCGACGTCCACGCTCCAGGGCAACACGACCGGCACCTCCACGATTCAGGGCTTTGTCAATGTGCTCGGCGCGAATAGCACCTCCACGTTCAGCGGGGGACTCGCCGCAACATATTTAAACCTCACCGGCGCCGCCGCTTCCTCCACCGCCGGGAACGGCATCAATCTTTCGGCCGGATGTTTCGCCATAGGCGGTGTCTGCGTCGGCGGAGGCAGCGGCGGCGTTTCATCCATCGCTCAAACGTATGGAACGGCGCAGACGGGCGCGCTTACCTTTGCCACCTCCACGGCGACCTCGTTTAACGGACTCACCATTTCCAACGCCATCACGAATTCAGGCGGCGCCTTCACGTTCGCTCCGCCCACGATCACCGGCACGCTCTCGGTTGCCGGCGGCGGCACGGGGCAGGGAACCTTTACCTCCTCCCAGCTCCTCTACGGCAATGGAGGGAACGCGCTTTCGGGCGTCGCCACCTCTTCCATCGCAGTCGGCGCCGGCATTTCAGTCACGTCGGGAACGCTCGGCGCGCAAGTCGGCGGCAGCGCCGTCACTCTCGGCATCGCGAACAACGCGCTCACCCTCGCGCAACTCCCGCAAATCGCCGCGAACTCGATCCTCGGCAACAACACGGGAGCGCTAGGGAACGTAACGTCCTTTGCGACGAGCACCTTGGGCATCAACTTCGCCGACCTCACCGGTTCGGCAACCGACGGACAGGTGACAGACGCCCTCACTATCAGTGGCGGCACGATCAACAACACGACGATCGGCGCCTCGACGCCTGCGACCGGCGTCTTCACGAACGCCTCGACGACGAACTTCGCCGTCACCGGCATCACCTCTAGCCTCCTCAAAACGAACGGCTCCGGCTCGCTCCTCGCCGCGGTCTTGGGCACCGACTTCCTCAACTCCACCTCTATCAATACATCCTCGGAACTCGCCGCCATCGTCGACGACGAAACAGGCACCGGCGCGCTCGTCTTCGGCACGAGCCCGACGCTCTCCGGCATCACGCAGATCGCGAACGCGTCCACGACCGCGCTCTCGGCATATGACTCCCTTGCGGTCGGCCGCACCGCGACCACGACTATTCGCGGCGAAGCAACAGCGACCTCTACGTTTGCCGGCGGCGTCTCTGCGACTCGTCTCAGTGCTTCCGCTACCTCTACACTCACCGGACTGCGCATTACAAGCGAGGGCCTCGTTCTTGTCGGCTTCAATTGCTCCGGCTCAACGGGACTCCTCCAGACCGATGCGTCAGGCAATGTCATCTGCGGTACCGATGACTCCGGCGCGGGCGGCGGCATTGCGACACTGCAAGTGGATGACTCTGATGTCGTCACCACCGCCACCATCCTCGACTTCCTCGGCACCGACTTTGACCTCACCAACTCTCCCGCAGGAGAAGGTAATCTTTCCATTGACTACCTAAACGGCCAAGCCGCTTCCGCTTCCCTCAAAGGGTTCCTCACTTCTTCCGACTGGTCGCTCTTCAACAACAAAGTTTCCTCCACGTCTATCGATACGTCCGCAGAATTAATTTCTCTTCTCACCGACGAAACGGGCACCGGCGCGCTCGTCTTCGGCACCTCACCGACACTCTTAGGAATTTCACAAATTGCCAATGCAAGCACGACCGCGCTCTCGGCATACACCGCCGCCTTCGGCGCGACGGCAACCTCCACATTTTCATCATCAGGCGCCCTCACTTTGGCTTCAGCCCTCGGCGTCTCTTCAGGCGGTACCGGTCTCACCGCCACTCCTTCCTTCGGACAGATCTTGAGAGGCACGGGAACAGGGTACACCCTCGTCGCCACCTCCACCTTGGGCGTCCTCCTCTCTGACACGACGGGCATCTTAGGAGAAACGCGCGGCGGCACGAACCAGAGTACGTATGCGACCGGCGACATTCTCTACGCCTCGGGCGCCAACACATTAAGCAAACTCACCTTGGGCACGGCCGGCACCATTCTCGCGTCCGCGGGCGGCATACCGAGTTGGGTGGCGACGACGACGTTCTCTTCGGGCCTCG
>JBBTVG010000012.1 GCA_038063375.1 Patescibacteria group bacterium | reverse complement strand
CGGAAAGGCGGCGGAGCCGCACCGCTGACAATTTCAAGTTTTTCTTTGGCGGCAACTATATTTTATAAAAAATATATGCACTCTAAAACCTACAACCTAATATGTCAAACACTCATCGCTTGAACTCTAATAATCTCTCCTTTTTTAGGAACGCTGTTCTGAACAGTTTCCCACGAACCATTGTGCCACCGCTCGTAGTGACGAAACGCAATGGGAAGCACTTTTGCCTGCAACAAATCATTTACTTGATCAAACAAATTCAAGTGAAGGTGTGGCGCGGTGGTATTACCGGAATTGCCAACTTCGCCTACTATTTGGCCAATAATTACTCGCTGGCCAGCGGCGACTTTTACCGAACCACGTCGCATATGAGCCATAAAAGCGACCACACCCGATTCAGATTGTATCATTACATAATTACCCACGTTGGGACGAATATCAATTTTGGAACCATCGGTCTTGGGGCGGAAAAGAAATGTTGCCTTAAACCAAATAATAAGTGTATTGGCAAGGTTTACGTTTTTATTGTCAACCCAACCATCGCTTGCCTGTATAACTACTCCATCAATTGGAGCTAAAATTGGTTTAGACCAGCTATAGAAATTTTCAGCAGGAGTTCGACCGAAAATATAGCTCAAAAAGTTTCTGTTAGAATAACTCTTTTGATCCTTACTAACCTTCATAAAATCGAAAGCATATGGATGATGACCTGGAGGTTTAAGAAATTTCCATTCCCCACGAAGAGGAAAATCAACTACAATGTTTTCTTGCATATCTTATGGATGACTAAAAATTTTCTTCCCCCAAAATTAAAATATGGTTCGAGCCGATGTTTTTCTCCGGGTTCTTTTGCGGTTTTTATCGGTGCGGCTCCGCCGCATTTTCAGAATCTTTTCGCGGGGGGATTTCCTCGCCGCCGCAGGCGGCGAAAACGGTTCGGACTATTTCAAGAATACTGCACACTTTAGTAAAAGGCAAGCCAGAGGAACCCGCATTACAAGCTCCGGAAGCTTGCGTCCTATCCATTGAACGACGAGGGCAATTTCCACTTATTTTGTCTTCCCGCGACGCGCTTCTTCCGCGCGTACTTCGTCCTCTTTCATTCCGAAATAATGCGCGATCTCGTGCCAAACGGTATTCGCGACAATCTCCGGAATTTCGTCCGAAGTTTTAGCAGCCTCCTCAATAGGCAGTCGGAAAATAGTGATCGTGTCGGGCATGACGAGTCCGCCATATTCAACACCGCGTTCGGTTCGAGGAATTCCTTCATATAGACCGAGTAATGTTTCGTCGGCGGAGAGACCATGTTCTCGGCGCATTTTTTCGCTTGGTTCAAGAGCGATGACCACGATCACGTTGTCCATCATTTGCCTAAATTTTTCCGGAATCATGGCAATACCTTTTTCAACCAACCGGTCAAATTCTTTTTGTTTCATGTCGGGACGCCGAGAATTGAACTCGGGTCACACGCACCCCATGCGTGCATACTACCACTGTACTACGTCCCGGTAATTTCTAACGGGACCAATGGGCGTGGACTACCACTATCCGATGGCCTGCTCCTTTCTCTCATTGTGCTTTAAAGGTCCATCTCATTGTCGGGGTGCCGGGAATCGGACCCGGGTCTCACACTCCCGAAGCGTGTATACTACCACTGTACTACACCCCGACAATGAGATTGACGCAAAACCATCATACCAAATAATCCGGGACTTACACAATTCATTAACCTACGTGCAAACCCTTCTTTTTTAGTTCTCTTCTCACTGCGACATAGTTTGGAATTGTGATTGCGACCAAATTCCAGAATTTCTCTGAATGATTAAATTCTTTCAAATGACAGAGCTCGTGGACAATAACAAGATCGCGCACCTCCGGCGGCAAAAAGAAAATCCTGTAACTAAAGTTTAAATTGCCTTTCTTGGAGCAGCTCCCCCATCGGGTTTTTTGATCTTTCACGCTTATTTTATTATACGCAAATCCATACTCTTTATTAAAATACTCAATGCGGCTTTCCACCAACAGAATGGCTTCGCCTTTGTACTTCAAATAATCTTCCTTGCCGCGGGGCAAAGCGCCCGTATTTTCATGTTGTCTGAAATACTGTATTTTTTTCCAAATCCAATCGCTCTTTGCTTGCACAAACTGCTCCGCAAACACTTCCAAGACACCTGATGGAAGAGTTACCACGACACTGCCGTCACGATGCACAGACAGACGCACTCGACGCGCCCAAGGGCTTCTTTTGAGCGTGTAAGGAATATATTCGTTTTCCAATAAGATATGCTTATTCATCCCGTTGAGAGTTCACGTTTAACTATTTACTATTATATATTAATAAGATATAATCCCCATACTGTACATCGCGCTTATGATGTACCTGTGGCTCTTTTAGTTAGCGATTGGGCCCTTAGCTGTTTTGGTAGGTCGAAACCGGGTACCAAGAAAAGATAAAAATGTAATGGGCCCTTAGCTCATCTGGTAGAGCACCTGTTTTGCACTCAGGAGGCAAGCGGTTCGAGTCCGCTAGGGTCCACCATTCCGAATTTCAGTCCAAATTTTGTGGACACAAAGCAAGCAAACTGCTTTGCTTGCGGCGGACGAGAAAGACTTTTCCTTATCGAGTTTACGAGATGGAAAAGTACCCGCCACGGTAGGTGGAGAGTCCGCTAGGGTCCACAAGCGTAAATAAAATTACGACCAACAAAAAATATATTATAAGTTATTTATTACCTAACTTAAAATGAGCATGGAATCTTTTAGACCACAGAACAATGAAGCACCGGCCGAAAAAAGGCCCAAAAGCGACCGAGCGGCGCATCTTGAATGGACGAGGGATGTAGAGAAACAAGAACTTGTGAACGAAGTAATGTCGGGCTTTAAGTTGGGCTCCATGAACGAGGATGTCGTGAAAAATATTCTCAAAGAGGAAGAACGAGTGCTCGCCGCCGCGGGAGAAGACACAGAAGCTATTCGAACGGCTCTTAAAAACAAGCTTCGCCAGCTCGGAGCAAAATAATTCCTGAATACCTTGGAAAAAAGCCGCAATGATTGCGGCTTTTTTTCATTCCTTGTTTGCTTGTAAAAGCAGGTTATCCTATTCCCTCTGCAAAGCGCGCGTAAGCACATGATCAATAAATTCGGACAAGTTCGCGCCAACCGCGCGTAGCGACCTTGGAAACAGTGACACGCTGGTCAGTCCCGGCAACGTATTGGCTTCAAGAAAATAGATTCCGCGAGGAGACACGATGAAATCGGAACGCGAGTAATGCTTCAATCCGAGTGTTTTGTGCGCAAATCGCGCCGCCTCTTCAAGCGCCCGTTTTTCTTCTCTGGTGAAATTCCCCGGACAGACGTGGTCTGCTTCTTCGGAATACTTTGTTTCGTAGTCAAAAAAATCGTGCTTTTCGGGAATGCGTATTTCAATCACCGGTAGCACATAATGTTCCGCGCCACGATACGCATCAATAACACCAACGGTCGCTTCCCTTCCCTTAATATATTCTTCCACCAGCACCCCGTCCGCCGTTTCAAGTCCTTCTTTAAGCGCCGCGAGAAGCTCATTGAAAGAACGCGCAATTGAAACCCCGACCGAAGACCCTCCGGAAATCGGTTTAATAATGCACGGCTGCGGGAAGCTTCGGAAAAGTTCCAAAGTCCGTTTATTCATATCTTCTCCTCTATGTACTATCACCGAAAGCGGAACTTTAAAGGGAGCTTCTTTCAGGTGATCCTTGGAGAGCAGTTTGTTCATCGCTATCGCGGACGCGTACATGCCGGATCCCGTAAACGGAATAGCAAGTAGGGAAAGATCTCTTTGCACTTTCCCGTCTTCTCCATACTCGCCGTGCAGAGCATTAAAGACAACATCTATGCGGTTGCCCAACTCTGCCACGGTGACCGGCACTCCCTCAAGATGCCATGTACCGTCCTTGGTGATGAGAATGTCGTAACCCTTGTATTTTGACGGGAGGTGTTCCAGCACGCTTCCGCCGGTCTTAAGCGACACCTCATATTCGTGTCCTCTGCCGCCGCGCATAACACCAACCCGTATGTGAGTATTGGAATCCATACTTTCTATTATATATACTTTTCTCCCTTAACAAAAGAACGTAAGGGGTTCATCCCCTCTATATTTTATCCCGGAGCGCGCGGTGATAGGTAATCGCAAATCGATGCGCTTCGCCGTTCGCAAGCAGAACCTCCCGCTCGTGCCCGCGAATATGCTCTTTGTTCCCGAGAATCTCGCGCGGTTTGTGTCGCAGGTCTTTCACGACCGATACGACCGGGATCCCAAGACCTAAACTCTTGAGCACTTTTTCCGC
>JBBTVG010000011.1:39010-46583 GCA_038063375.1 Patescibacteria group bacterium | reverse complement strand
AACGAAGTGAATTAGGGAACAAGAAGTACTCCTGTGGTGCGAAGACGAAACAAAGAGTTTAATACCCTTTATTTCCATGAAAAGCCATCATTTTGATAAGAAGGAATTCTTGTTTTTTTTGAAAAGAGGATGCCTCTTTGTTGTTCTTTTGATAGGCGCGTATTACGGGCCACAGATAGCAGTGGAACGTTTCGGTGGGCTGTACTCTGACAGGATACAAGCCGCGGCTACTCCAGAGACATTCGGGAATACCAAAGAAGAAAAAGGGAATGAGGAAGAAGCGCTTGTGTCTGTTTCAAACGGGAAAGAAGAGATGATACGCCTCGGGTTTGTCGGGGATATGATGTTTGACAGAGGAGTGGAGTCGCACATTCTCCGCTATGGCGGCGAGAATCAAGACTTCCCGTTTGAGAAGATACAAGCCTACCTCAAAACGTTTGATGTTTTGTTCGGCAACTTGGAAGGGCCTGTTTCCGACAAAGGCGCAGACGAAGGATCAGTCTATTCGTTTCGCATGTCCCCTGCCGTCGCCTTAGCACTTGCCCGAGCGGGCTTTAGTGTCGTGTCGGTGGCGAACAACCACATAGGAGATTTTGGAAAGGAGGCTATGACAGACACATTCCGTCGTCTAGACGACGCGTCCATTGTCTATAGCGGAGGAGGCAAGACCTCGGCGGAAGCATATAATCCGAAGGTCATGAGCGTTCGCGGCACACGTATTTCGTTTCTGGCCTTCAGTGAATTTGGAAAAAATTATCTTGAGGCAAAGGACTTTGAGGCGGGCATCGCGCTCATCTCTCGGGAGAGCCTGCAAACAAGTATCGCACTGGCAAAAGAGGTGAGCGATGTGGTCGTCGTCTCATTTCATTTTGGCGATGAATACGAGCCGGAACCGAACGACTATCAAAAGGAGACTGCTCGCTTGGCGATTGACCTTGGCGCGGACATTGTGGTGGGTCATCATCCGCACGTGGTAGAGCCGCTTGAACGATATAAAGAAGGATACATTGCGTATAGCTTGGGCAATTTTATATTTGATCAGAATTTTTCACGGGAGACCATGGAAGGTGCGGTGCTGGAAGTTTTGCTCCGCGGCACCCGTATTGCCGGTGTGAAGCTTACTCCTATCAGACTCAACGCGCATTTCCAGCCAGAGCTTTTAGTGCCATAACAACAGAGGGCCTCACCATGATATAATTTCTCCCATGGAAACAGGTAAGGATACTGACAAGACAGAGGAAGATATGCATAAAGGCCTCAATACGTACCCGGAACTTACTCGGAAACTACTCATTAATCGAGGCATTACGAGTGCCGAAGCGGCGGAGCGGTTCTTGAATCCCGACTACGAGCGTGATATACACGACCCGTTTTTGATCCTCTCTATGGACAAGGCGGTTGACCGGATACTTCGGGCGATTCTCGCAAAAGAGCATATCGTTATCTACGGTGATTATGATTGCGACGGTATTCCCGGAAGCGTCATCATGCATGATTTTTTTAAAAAGATCGGTTATCGGAATTTTGAAAATTATATTCCGCATCGACACAAGGAAGGATATGGACTTAATATTCCCGCCGTGGAGCAGTTTGCGAAGGACGGCGTTACTCTTCTCATTACCGTTGATTGCGGGATTACTGACGTGGAAGAAGTGGCGCGCGCGCAGTCGCTCGGTATAGACGTTATCGTGACCGATCACCATCTGCCGCAGGAAATACTCCCCGCCGCGTACGCCATTCTGAATTCCAAACAGGAAGGCGATACCTACCCCGACAATATGCTTTGTGGCGCGGGTGTCGCGTGGAAGCTCGTGACGGCACTCTTGCGGAAGGGCTCGTTTGACGTACCGAAGGGATGGGAGAAATGGCTTCTTGATATGGCGGGCCTTTCCACCATCGCGGACATGGTGCCTCTCAAAAATGAGAATCGGGTGCTCGCGCATTATGGTCTTAAGGTGCTCCGCAAAAGCAAACGGCCGGGCCTCTTGAAGCTTCTCCGAAAGATGTCGATCGAACAAAACCATCTTACGGAAGACGACATCGGTTTCATGATCGCTCCGCGCATTAACGCGGCAAGTCGCATGGATATACCAATGAAAGCGTTTCATCTTCTCTCAACGGAAGACGAAGTGCTCGCGGGGGAGCTTAGCGATCATCTCCATAAGATAAATGATGAACGCAAGTGGACGGTTGCGAACATCATGAAAGAAATAAAAAAGATGCTGACCCATCGGGAGCTCCGAAGTGTGATCGTGATCGGCAATCCAAAGTGGCGAGTTGGCGTGTTGGGAATCGTGGCCGGCAATATCTGCGAGGAGTATGGGCGTCCCGCTTTTGTGTGGGGCAGAGAAGGAGAGGGGAACATCAAGGGATCGTGCCGTTCTGATGGAAGCGTGAATGTCGTTGAATTGATGGCAAGCGTGCGAAAGAAACTATTCATCAATGTCGGAGGGCACGAGCTCGCGGGCGGTTTTTCCATTGCACACGACAACATACACACACTTGAAGACGAACTTGCTCTGGCATACGGGAAGGTGAAGCGCGCAAACACCGCTCCGGAAAAACTCCCGATAGATGCAAATCTGTCTCTTGATGAAGTGACATGGAATACGTACGGAGAGATCGAACGATTGGCGCCGTTCGGCATCGGAAACCACAAGCCCACGTTTCTTTTTGAGAATATAAAAATTGAAAACATGCGACATTTCGGCAAGGAGAAAAACCACTTGGGTCTTGATTTTAAAAACAGCGGAGGGCGTGGCGTTTCGGCAATCGGATTTTTCATGGACAAGGATTTTTTCCCCGGTGTTAGCGTGGCAGAGGATGAACGAATAACTCTTGTGGCGACCCTTGAGAAATCGTTTTTCGGGGGGAGGCGCGAGTTGCGATTGCGGATCGTTGAAATACGAAACGTTTGATCCCGTGAGTTGCTTTTGGCGTTGCGTAAAGTATTGTGCCGTAAGACTCCCCGCCATTACTCCAGTATACTGGAGTAATGGCGGGGAGATGCAAAGAGCGAGGAGACAATGGGTAAATACGGCGATGCTGTGGAAGTTGAGGGGTGATTATACACAGAGTGTTTGACAATCACGTATTTTCCGCTACGCTAGGAGGAAGTAGAGTCAGTAAAATTCAATAGTCATTTGACGAGGGAGGTGTTCTGATGCAGAAGAGTCCACACACGTTAATAGGTGCTGGGAGTTCTCTCCTTATCACTCAAATAAAGTGCAATGAGCCACGCACGCGGTTTGAGCGCAAAGTATATGCTCTGACAATAGGAGAGAACAACACACACATTAAAGTTAGGTTCAATAAGCTGATTCCCCAGGAATACGGGCTTTCAAAGAGGCGCGCGCTGTACTTTTTTCCCGATACGGCACGATGGAGAGGCGTAGTGTATCGGGATCGTTATTTTGACGATCCGGAACAACTAACCTTTAAGGTTGAAGTCATAGGGGTGCGGTATTTGTCGCACTCGGATATGTTTAAAGAGCTTGGTCTGTCTATTTCGGGATTTAACCTCAGGTATTTGTTCTTTACTAAATTTTTCAGCATATGCGGTCTGCCCAACAGATTGCCCGATAAGACGGCAACACGATTCGTGGACATCAAAGGAGACGCACTCAGAGTATTTGCGACAGACGTACTCTGCAAATGGGGCGACCTTTTTACTCCCGAGGAGCGGGCCATGGTTATCAAATATCTCAATCAGGACTAGTTGTTTCCCCCGCCCCGATGTAATCAGGGCGGGTTTTATTTTTGAAAAATACTGATATAGTGGTGATATGACCAAGCGAAAAATAATCATCTATACGGACGGCGGTTCACGGGGGAACCCCGGTCCTGCCGGCGCCGGCGCTTATATCACCGACAGCGAAGGCAAGAAACTCAAAGGCGTCTCAAAGTTTCTCGGCGTTCAAACGAACAATTTTGCCGAATACGAAGCGGTGATCCTCGGCTTACACGAAATAAAAAAAATGTTCGGCAAGAATGTCAAAGACATGGATATTGAGGTCAGAATGGATAGCGAGTTGGTTAAAAAACAATTAAGCGGCGAGTATCAGATACGAGAGGAGTCGCTTTTCCCGCACTTCATCAAGATTTGGAATATGCAGGTAAAAGACCTGCCGAAACTGAAATTCACGCACGTGCCGCGCGAAAAAAACCAAGATGCCGACCAATTGGCAAACGTTGCGATGGACGGTGGCGAATAGACATGGCACTCCACTCCGTGTTTTTTATTTTCATAGCAGGCTTTACGAGCGGGATCGCCTTCCGCTCGTTTTTTGACCTTGGTGTCGCATTCGCTCTCTTTGCGGTGTTCCTTTCGGTCGCGCTGTTTTTATATGTTCGCTTCGTTTCCCACAAAGGTTCGGTTTTTATGGGCGCGGTAGCAATAGGTATCCTTGCGGCAGGGGTCGGGATGTTGCGATTTGATATTGCCGACCGTGGGCGAGGGGATCCGCTTTTGGACACCTTGATAGAGCAACGCGTAGAGGTGCAAGGGGTGGTGGTTCTAGAGCCGGACGAACGGGAATTTAACACGCGCCTCATCGTCGCACTGGCTACGGTCAAGAAAGATACACAATGGAAAGAAGTGAAGAGTAAAATAATCCTATCCGCCGCACAGTATCCGGAGTACGACTATGGCGACCGGGTGCAGATAGCTGGCGTACTAAAGAAACCGAAAAATTTCACGTCGGGTACCGGAAGGGAATTCAATTATGAAGAGTTTCTCGGTAAAGACGACATCTATTATGAGTTGGCGTATCCGGAGATTGAACTCTTGGGAAAGGGAGAAGGAAATATCGTGAAAGGCACACTACTTTCTTTGAAACACTCATTTTTAGAGCGAATCTCCCGTGTTATTCCCGAACCGCACGCCTCTCTTTTAGGCGGACTTGTCGTCGGTGCAAAGACAGCGCTGGGCAAAGATCTCTTGGATGATTTCCGTAGAGCGGGCATCATCCATATTGTAGTGCTCTCCGGATACAACATCACCATTGTCGCCGAAGCGATTATGAGGTTTTTCTCTTTCCTTCCGCGCATCGCGGGGATGTGGCTCGGTGTTATTTCAATCGTGTTCTTTGCCGTTATGACCGGTGCCGGCGCGACGATCGTACGCGCTTCCCTCATGGCGCTTCTGGTAATTTTAGCGCGCGCCACAGGAAGAACGCACGATATCACCATCGCCCTTTTCTTGGCGGGTTTTCTCATGCTTCTCCATAATCCGAAGATCCTTATGTTTGACCCCTCCTTCCAGCTTTCTTTCTTGGCAACACTGGGGCTTATCTATGGCGCGCCGCTCATTGAGAAATATTTTCATCTGGTGCCGACACGATTTCAACTGCGCGAATTTGCGACGGCAACTATCGCGACACAGATTTTTGTATTACCCCTTCTTCTCTATATGACGGGAGAATTCTCCATGGTCGCGCTTCCCGTCAATCTTCTTGTCTTGGTATTCATTCCGCTGACCATGTTGTTTGGCTTTCTAACGGGGGTGGTCGGTTTTGTGAGTACCACTCTCTCGGTGCCTTTTGCCGCGGTGTCGTATCTCTTTCTTACCTATGAATTACAGGTTGTGGAATTCTTCTCATCGTTGCCTTTCGCGTCAGTCTCCGTTTCCTATTTTCCCCTATGGCTCTTGGTAATATTGTATATACTCATAAGTGCAATAATATTCAGATTTTACAAAAATACGCGCCATGCAGAACATTAAAAAACACAGCCACCTCTTCTTTCTCGCGTTCT
This sequence comes from Patescibacteria group bacterium, assembly GCA_038063375.1. Taxonomy (NCBI): domain Bacteria; species Patescibacteria group bacterium. The sequence continues at coordinate 40,829 of JBBTVG010000011.1, read as the reverse complement.
TTTTTATCGCGAATGTTTTTATTTGGTCGGCTGTTTTTAGAGAGGAGCGAGGCAATGTGCTTACGGTAGCATTCTTGGACATAGGACAAGGAGATGCGATCTTCATTGAAGCGCCGAATGGAAATCAAGTATTACTTGATGGCGGGCCGAACAAGCGGGTATTGCGGGAGCTCGCTCGCATGATGCCTTTCTATGACCGCTCCATTGACGCGGTGATCGCCTCACATCCCGACAAAGACCATGTTGGCGGATTGCCGGCTGTTTTGACGCGGTACGACGTTGGCATGGCGATTGATCCGGGGCTTCCGCACGACACAGCCGTGTATCAAGAGTTTGAAAGATTGATAAAAGAAAAAAATATTGAAAGAATACGCGCGCGCAGGGGACAGATCATTTGGCTTGATGAGAGCGTCTATTTGGAAATATTGTTTCCCGACAGGGATCCCAAGGGGTGGGACACGAACGATGCTTCAATCGTCGCTCGGCTGGTATATGGCGATATTTCTTTCATGCTTACGGGAGACTCTCCGCAGAAAATGGAACAATATCTTGTGGGGCTTGACGGCGAGGCACTTGCCTCTGACGTGTTGAAGCTTGGGCACCATGGCTCCAAAACATCAACATCCGAATTATTTTTAGGATTCGTTTCGCCTACATACGCGATCGTTTCCGCCGGGAAGGATAATCAATATGGTCATCCTCACAAAGAGGTCCTGGAATTGGTGGAGCGATTTGGGATTCCCATATTCGCGACATACGAAACAGGAAGTATTATCATACGAACGGACGGAACAAACATTTCCATTGATTGAATGGGGTGGATTCATAACAAAAAGTCCGCCTCTCGGCGGACTTTTTGTTTTGCTTGTTACTTCTTCTTTGTTTCCAGATGTTTATTCGCTTTCATGCATCTTGTGCAGACCTTTGTTCGTGACCCATCCGGCATGCGCGCCCATTGGAGATTGGGCTGGCGTCTCACCTTTCCGGTCGGATTAAACTGCGTGGCACGAACGCGGTTGGAGTATCTTCCACCGACCTGCGAACCTTTGTTGCATATTGGGCATTGTTTAGCCATATTGACTTTCTATGGTATCATGTAATCCATAATATGCAAGCCCGGTAGTAGATTTTGATGTTGCGCTGGAAGCCGCGCACTGCGTGCTACATCAAAATTCACTACTGGGCAAGCCCGGTAATGGAATTGGATTTTATTTTTACAATTTTTATACTCATCATGTCGGTGATTATCCATGAGGTTTCTCACGGATATGTGGCGCAGATGTTCGGTGACCCCACGGCACGTCTGTCCGGACGGCTGACACTTAATCCGATCAAACACCTTGACCCGGTGGGGTCTTTTCTGGTGCCGATAGCCACCTATTTTCTCGGAGGTTTTATTTTTGGATGGGCGCGCCCGGTTCCCTACAATCCTTATAACTTTTCCAATCAGCGATGGGGGACGGCGTTGGTCGCGGCGGCAGGAGCGCTTTCAAACTTGTTCATCGCAGTCGTTTTCGGGCTTTTGATACGATTTTCCGGCACTCTTGGCATAGCGTCAGGGGCATTTGTGGACATCGCAAGCATTATCGTTTTTCTCAATATCGTTTTGGCGGTCTTCAACATGATCCCCATCCCACCGCTTGATGGGTCTAAAGTATTGTTCTCTCTCTTGCCGCATCACCTCAACTATATTCAGAATTTTTTAGAGCGATACGCTCTGATCATGGTGTTTTTTCTTATTCTTTTCTTGTGGCGCTTTGTCCTCCCCCTCGTGTTTTTCCTCTTTTCGTTCATTACCGGCGCAGGCTTTAGTTTCTAA
>JBBTVG010000011.1:0-38910 GCA_038063375.1 Patescibacteria group bacterium | reverse complement strand
CCCCCTCGTGTTTTTCCTCTTTTCGTTCATTACCGGCGCAGGCTTTAGTTTCTAAAGAATAGGGAGGCTTGCCCGGTAGTGAAAAAAGGTATAGCGCCTTGCGCGTCCCACCTGTGGTGAGACCATACCTTTTTCTACTACCGGGCTTGCATTTTTTATGGGAACGTATTAAAGTAATGCCTACGGGCAAATGCCTTGTTTTTGTTTGAGAGCGAAATATTGCGACATGCGCAAACAAGTACCAGGCCCTTATCCCTTTATCTCACATATGCCTACAATCAATCAGTTAACAAAACGAAGACGAAGCAAAGGAACAAGAAAGAGTAAAACCGTCGCTTTGACGCGCGGTTTTAACACGATTGAGAACAAGCCGGTATGGTACCCGTCTCCGTTCAAGAGAGGGGTATGCGTAAAGGTTTCAACCACCACGCCTAAAAAACCGAACTCAGCGTTGCGAAAGATAGCCAGAGTGCGTCTTACCAACGGTATGGAGGTCACCGCGTATATTCCGGGCATGGGGCATAATCTGCAGGAACACTCGGTGGTATTACTGCGCGGTGGCCGCGTGAAGGATCTTACCGGCGTACGGTATACGATCGTACGAGGCATGTTGGACGCATCGGGTGTTGAGAACAGGAAGAAATCACGCAGCCGTTACGGCGCCAAAGCTCCAAAGTAAAACATAGTTTTTAAATTTAATTAAACAATGCGACGAGCAGTAAAAAATCGAATACCGGCTTCCCCTGACTATGTCTACAATTCCCAGAAAGTAGGCCAGTTCATCAATTACCTCATGATGGGAGGCAAAAAGAACACCGCGCGTGATATCGTGTATGATTCTTTTGCGATCATCAAGGAAAAAACCAAGAAAGAGAACCCGGTGGAGATATTTGATGCCGCGATCAAGAACGTGGGACCGCTCATGGAAGTGCGCTCACGCCGTATCGGCGGTGCAAACTATCAAGTTCCGCGCGAAGTGCGCCCCGAACGGCGCATCGCGCTTGCGTACCGATGGATCATTGATGCGGCACGAGCAAAGAAAGGCAAACCGATGCACGAACGGCTCGCCGAAGAACTTATCGCGGCAAGTAACAACGAAGGTGAGGCGATCAGAAAGAGGGAGAACACCCACAAGATGGCCGAAGCAAACAAAGCATTTGCGCACTTTGCTTGGTAGAAAAAACTTCCAAAATGAACACATGACTTCGTTGTCTGCAGAAAAAATGTAATCGTAGTGTATCCACACAACTCATACATTTTTTCTTTGTCGCCTCGCCACGCATCTCATTTTGAAAGTTTTTAAGCAGAATTTTTATTTATTATTTAGATTTTTCATGCAACGAGACTATCCTTTAGAAAGAGTACGAAATATCGGGATTATCGCCCACATTGACGCCGGAAAGACGACGACTTCCGAGCGCGTGTTGTTTTATACCGGTGTTTCGCACAAGATCGGCGAGGTGCACGAAGGCACGGCGATCATGGACTGGATGGAACAAGAGCAGGAACGCGGCATCACCATTACCTCAGCCGCAACGACCGCTTTCTGGACTCCAACCTATGCCGATCATTCCAATACAGAAGCTAAACACCGGTTCAATATTATTGATACACCCGGACACGTTGATTTTACCGTTGAGGTTGAACGTTCTTTGAAGGTACTCGATGGCGGCGTGGTGGTATTTGACGGCGTTGCCGGCGTAGAGCCGCAATCGGAAACCGTGTGGCGTCAGGCGGACAAGTATCATGTACCCCGCATTTGCTTCATCAATAAACTGGATAGAACAGGCGCTTCATTTGAACATTCATACAAAACAATTTTGGATCGCCTCACCAAAAGCGCCGTACGGTTTCAGATCCCCATCGGGGAAGAAGAAAAACACGAAGGCGTGATAGACCTGCTCCGCATGAAAGCCTATTATTTTGAAGGAGACATGGGCAGTAAAGTGGTGGAAAAAGAGATCCCCGAATATTTGAAAGCTGACGCGGAGAAATTCCACGCTGAACTCATTGAAAAGATCGTGGAAAATGACGAACAGGCGATGAATGATTTTCTGGAAGGAAAGGAAATTCCCCTTGAGCAGTTGAAAGCGATCACTCGCAAGGCGGTTATTGGGAATACGCTTGTTCCCGTGTTTACCGGTTCCGCGTTGAAGAACAAGGGTGTTCAACTCGTGCTTGATGCCGTAGTGGATTACTTGCCTTCTCCGCTAGACATTCCTCCGGTAAAAGGAGTTGATCCAAAAACCGGAGAAGAGATCGTGCGACACGCGTCAGACGATGAACCTTTTACCGCGCTGGCATTCAAGCTTCAAACCGATCCGTTCGTAGGACAGCTTACCTATTTCCGCGTCTATTCCGGAACTCTTGAAGCGGGTTCATATGTCTATAACGCGCGTACCGGAGACAGAGAGCGTATCGGGCGAATCTTGCGCATGCACGCCAATGAGCGGGAAGAAGTGAAGAAGGTGTACGCGGGAGAAATTGCAGCCGCGATAGGTCTCAAGAACACGGTTACTTCAGACACGCTCTGCGACGACGAGCACCCGATCACCCTGGAAGCAATTGACTTCCCGGAGCCGGTGGTATCGTTGAAAATTGAACCGAAAACAAAAGCCGATCAGGAAAAGATGGGTATGGCGCTTAACCGTCTCTCTGCAGAGGACCCGACATTTAAAGTAACAAGCGATCCGGAAACATCGGAGACTGTTATTTGGGGAATGGGCGAACTGCACCTTGAAGTGCTTGTTGACCGCATGAAGCGCGAATTCGGGGTTGGAGCAAATGTCGGAAAGCCGCAGGTTGCCTATCGAGAGACGATCACCAATGAAGCATCGGCGGAAACAAAGTATGTGAAGCAAACCGGCGGGCGCGGCCAGTATGGTCACGTGAAGATCAGAGTGAAGCCGATGGACAAGAATGTGGATGTGGAGGATCTGCCGAAAAGCGTGAAGCGCAGTGAAGGATTTGAATTCGTCAACAGTATTAAGGGAGGCGCCATTCCGCAGGAATATATTCCCGCCGTAGAAAAAGGCATCAAAGAAGCGATGGCGAAGGGTGTGGTTGCCGGTTTCCCTATGGTTGATATTTCCGCGGATCTCTATGACGGTTCGTTTCACGAAGTGGACTCATCGGAAATAGCATTCAAGATAGCGGCTTCCATGTCCTTCCAGGACGCGGCAAAGAAAGCACGCGCCGTACTGCTTGAACCGGTGATGAAGGTTGAAGTGGTGACACCGGAACAATTCATGGGCGACGTTACCGGCAATCTGTCCTCAAGGCGGGGTCAGGTGGAAGGTATGGAAGAACGCGGCATGAGCAAGGCGATAAAAGCGACCGTGCCTCTCTCGGAGATGTTTGGTTACATCACAACCCTGCGTTCCATGACCGAGGGACGCGCAAGTTTCACGATGGAATTCTCTCATTACGCTATTGTACCGCAGAATGTGGCGGAGACTATTATTGCGTCAAGAAAGTAACGTCTCATAACCCCCCCACCTTCTTTTTCGGGTGCAGGAGCTGATCCGACAACTGAAGCAAAAGCTGACGGTAAGTCCCCACCCGGGTACACTGACGATTGTAAAAGAATCAAGAGCTTGGGGCTTTTTGTTGTATAATCAAACAATGGAATACTTGAAGACTATCAAAGACGAAGATATTTTCGAGCACCCGGAATTTGAGAAACCGGCTGTTTTTGAAAAAAGAACGACAGTGAAAGCTGTTGTTATAGATAATGAGGGAAAGTTTGGGTTTGTCACCAATCCCGTTCACGGATTCTATTTACTTGCAGGCGGCGGGGCGGAGAGCAATGATTTTGAAAAAGAAATAAAGCGGGAGTGCGATGAGGAAATAAACTTTGAAGTTGAAGTCCTTGGAGAGATTGGGAGAGTGCATGAGTATAGGAACAGGGAAGCAAAGGAATACGAGACAGTGTGTTTTGTTGTCAAAGTGATAAAAAAAACGGGCGAAGACACGAGAACGGAAGATGAAAAAAAGAATGATCTATCTGTTGTCTGGCTTAACAGTAAAGATGCTCAGAAAATTTTAAAAGAGCAGGTTCTGAAAGTAAAAAATGGGGAAGTGGGTTTTTATAATACTGCATTTAACATAGTGAGGGACCAACTCTTTTTTGCGGAAATTTTTAGACAAAAGAATGACTAAAAAACTCTTTATCCTGCTAGACTTTGGGGAATACGCCAATTGCTGATTTTTGTTTGCCAGAATATCGTGTTTTAAGGACGGTTACCCTTTGTCACCCCAATCCATCTAAACTGTCACCCCATAAGGTTAACTGTACGCCGGGTTGACCGAGCACCACTTTTACTATTGAAACAAAGGGGTTTTTGGTGCATAATGTAATTATTGTTTCCACAGATACCCAATGGAGAAGTTAGTAAAAGTAGTGCTCGGTTGACTTCTTTTTACGATTTGTTAGTATAGGTACACCGCATTTCGCGTTGTTTTTTATTTCAACAAACGAGGAGCGCGTGGAAAACTCTGACCTGCCTACCGGCAAGGCAGGTTTTATACGGCGTCCGAGTGACGTTGAAACAAAGGGTGTACTTTTTTTGCCCTTTATTTGCGTTCGTGCCTGCCGCCGGCAGACGAACGAAAAAAGGATACGGATCCTTTTTATTTCGGCTAGCGAGGAGCGAAATGGAAAATTCTGATTTTACATTTCGTCCGAGCGAAGACGAAACAAAGGGTTTAATACCCTTTATTTATTAATTTGTAATAGATCTGGTAGTTAGTATTGAGGCCATGTTCTCGCGCACTCAATACTTATTGTCAGACAAAAAATCATATGGCAGAAGCATTTGACAGGTCCAAGCCACATGTAAACGTAGGAACCATCGGGCACGTTGACCATGGAAAGACTACGCTTACGGCGGGTATTTTGAATTCCCTCCACTTGGCCGGAAAAAAGGTAAAATTGGAGAAAGTCGACGACATTGACAACGCTCCGGAAGAAAAAGCACGAGGTATCACCATTTCTCTTCACCACAGTGAATATGAAACGGATGCCCGCCACTATGCGCATATCGATGCGCCTGGTCACGCAGACTATATCAAGAATATGATCACCGGCGCCGCGCAGATGGACGGTGCGATTTTAGTAGTCGCGGCTACTGACGGCGTGATGCCCCAGACCCGTGAGCACATTTTGCTTGCAAAGCAGGTAGGTGTTCCGAAAATCGTTGTCTTTATCAACAAAGTTGATATGGTTGACGACCCTGATCTTGTGGATCTGGTGGAAGAAGAAGTTCGCGAGATCTTAACGAAGTATAAATATGACGGTGCGAACACCCCCATTATCAGGGGTTCGGGACTCAAAGCCACAGAGGCAACGTCAGTAGAAGATCCATGGGTAAAGAAGGTCCTTGAACTTATGGACGCGCTTGATACCTACATCCCATTACCGGAACGTGATATTGAAAAACCATTCTTGATGCCAATTGAAGACGTTTTCTCAATTGAAGGCCGTGGAACGGTGGTAACCGGCAGGATCGAACGCGGAGAGGTCAAGGTTGGCGGTGACATAGAGATCGTCGGCATTAGACCGACCACGAAAACTACGGTAACCGGTATTGAAATGTTCAACAAATCCCTTGATAAGGGTATGGCGGGAGACAACGCGGGTATTCTTCTCCGTGGTACTAAGAAAGAGGATGTGACTCGCGGTCAGGTGCTCGCGGCACCGGGATCCGTAACCCCTCACACCGAGTTTACCGCAGAAGTATATATCTTGACGAAAGATGAAGGAGGCCGACACACCCCATTCTTCAGCGGATACAAGCCCCAGTTCTACATCCGAACGACCGATGTGACCGGAGATGTGACATTGGCGGAGGGTACTGAAATGGTGATGCCGGGCGACACTGTTACCTTTAATGTAAAATTGGTTGCTCCGATCGCCCTTGAGGACCAACAGCGTTTCGCCGTGCGAGAAGGCGGCAAAACCGTTGGTGCGGGAGTGGTCACAAAGGTTATCGCCTAGTTTGTGGTTGTGACGAAGAAGCGAAGCTTCTTGCCACAACCTACGTATTTTACCAGTTGCAATGAGACACCCAAGGGGTATAGGTAATACATTATGTCTACAGCAGAAAAAACAACAAAGAAAAAACCCGCCGTTTCCGCAAAATCAAAAGAGAAACATGCGGAGAAAAAAGTAAAGACGATCAAAGCGTCTTCCAAAAAAGAGTTAGTGTCAAAGTTGCGCATACGGGTGCGTGCGTATGAGCACAAAGTGCTCGACGCGTCGGTAAAGCAGATCATTGATACGGCACTCCGATATGACGCAGAGGTAGTGGGTCCGATACCCCTTCCTACGGAAATTAAAAAGTACACCGTCAACCGAGCTGCGTTCGTTTACAAGAATGCGCGAGAACAATTTGAGATGAGAACTCATAAAAGGTTGATTGACATACTGAATCCGTCGCCAAAGGTCATTGAGGCCCTCACCAATCTCAATCTTCCTTCGGGGGTTAACGTTGACGTCAAAATGGTGTAAAGTACTACGACGGATATTGCCTAAAACAAGATAGGGTAGTAGACGTAGGGATTTCGTATTGTCCCGTCGCGTATACAGAGAAGCGAAATGAACCAATTGCATTCTATGAAATTTATCTTAGGCACAAAAGAAGAAATGTCGCAGATATTTACGGAAGATGGTACTGCCATTCCCGTTACACTGCTTTCGGCTGGCCCCGTAGTGGTGACCCAGGTAAAGACAGGTGAAAAAGACGGCTACGAGGCGGTGCAGGTTGGCTATGGTGCCAAAAACCCTCGCAACATCAACAAAGCAGAAAAGGGGCATTTCAAAGGCCTCGGCAACTTCCGATACGTCAAGGAATTCCGCACCGCTCCTGGTGAAATGAAAGTCGGAGATTCGTTTGATGTGTCTTCATTTGAGCCGGGCGACGTGGTGGAGGTCAGCGGAGTGAGCAAAGGAAAAGGATTTCAAGGAGTGGTGAAGCGTCATGGTTTCCACGGAGGTCCGCGTACTCATGGCCAAAAACACTCCGAGCGTGAACCGGGTTCTATCGGCGCAACCGGCCCGCAGAGAGTGTTTAAAGGAACAAGGATGGGAGGACGAATGGGAGCCGATCGTGTGACGGTTAAGCGTCTGAAGGTGGTTGCCATTGATAAAGAAAACAACGTGATGGCGGTATCAGGAGCCATTCCGGGTCGCCGAGGAACAGTCATTGAGATAACCGGATAATTGTCCCGGTGCAATACAGTATGATGGACGCAAAAGTATACAACCAAAAAGGAGACGAAGTTGGAAAGGTGGCGCTACCCGAGAGTGTGTTCGGTCTGTCTTGGAACGGTGACTTGGTGCACCAGGTGGTATTGGCGATGCAATCAAACGCGCGCACGCCTGTCGCGCATGCGAAAGACAGAAGCGAGGTTTCCGGAGGCGGTAAGAAACCATGGAAGCAAAAAGGAACCGGCCAAGCGCGTCATGGTTCTATTCGCTCCCCGATCTGGGTTGGCGGCGGTGTTGCGCACGGTCCCCGAAAGGAGAAAAATTACGCAAAAAAGACCACTAAGAAAATGAGGGCGAAAGCTCTTTATACGGTATTGTCCGCAAAACTGCGAAGCAATGAGATTCTCTTTGTTGATAAGCTTGTTTTTGACGCAATAAAAACAGCACAAGCGCGCGGGGTGCTCTCGGCGCTCGGAGGTATTCAAGGGTTTGATGGGGTCTTAAACAAAAAGAACAATTCCACTCTCATCACGACGACCGCTAAAGATCAAAAAATATACAAGAGCTTTGGTAATTTCGGCAATATTGCGATCGAGGAAGTGTACAACTTGAACCCTCTTGATATCTTGAACTACAAATACCTGGTGATGGTCGGACCAAAAGAAAGCATGGACTTTCTGGAGGGAAAGATGATCAAGCAGAAAGAAAAAGAAAAAGAGAAAAAGACAAAACGAACGGTAGCAGTTACGGCGTAAAAATAATATGGCGATTTTTAATAAAAAAACAAAAGACGAGGTGGCAGGCTTTGCGGCAAAGAAGGGAGTGGAAGAGAAGAAGACAACAAAGACTGCGCCTAAAGAGGGCGTGGCTGTAGTCACCGGGAGGTCCGCATTCTCTCACGTGCTCTTGCGGCCGCGTGTGACGGAAAAGGCGACCGATGAAGCGATGAAGAACACCTACATCTTTGAAGTAGACCCTCGCTCAAACAAAGAAGAGATACGACAAGCGGTTCTTCATCTTTACGGGGTGAATCCCATCAAGGTGAATACCATGGTGCTTCCTGCAAAGAAAGTTTTTTCTCGCGGGAAAAGGGGAATAAAATCAGGCGGGAAAAAGGCAGTCATATATTTGAAAGAGGGGGACAGCATAGAATTCGTGTAAAAAATCATCATGAAGAAATATAGACCCATAACACCATCACGCCGACACATGACAACCGTTTCTTATAGGGGTGTTTTGACGGCGTCCCAACCAAAGAAGTCTTTGGTAAGGGGCGGTAAGCGCGCCGTGGGGAGAAATAATGCGGGGCGTATCACCGTACGCCATAAAGGAGGAGGCCATAAACGCCTTTTCCGCGACGTTGATTTTACGTATAACAAAATAGACATACCGGCTAAGGTTGAGACGATAGAATATGACCCAAGCAGATCGGGATTTATTGCTCTGGTGCTGTATGCCGATGGGGAACGAAGGTATGTGCTCGCTCCTGCCTCCATGAAGGTGGGCAGTACGTTCGTTGTTTCTGAAAAAGCGGATATCGTGACAGGCAATCGGCTTCCGCTGAAAAACATCCCTTCAGGTACGCTTGTTTACAATATAGAGTTAAAGCCCAATAACGGAGCGCGTATCGCTCGTGGAGCGGGTTCATTCGCGGAGGTTGCGGCGCACGACGCCGGATACGCGCAGATAAGAATGCCGTCAGGAGAGATCCGCAAGATCATTGGAACGGCATGGGCATCCATCGGCGCCGTATCAAACGAAGAGCATAAACTGCGCAATATCGGAAAAGCGGGACGATCACGATGGCTGGGCATTCGTCCGACTGTGCGTGGTTCTGCCATGAACCCCGTTGACCACCCGCATGGTGGTGGTGAAGGGCGACAAGGCCGTGGACGTAGGCGTGCCGTGTCAGCATGGGGTAAGCCAACCGGAAAAGGCCAAAAAACACGCCGAGCAAAGAAATACTCAAACAAATTTATTATGGAGCGCCGCAAGGTAGGCAAAAAGAAGTAGCAGAAAAACCCGGCACTATGCGCGGGTTTTTTGACACATATCGACATGTCTGGAGTTTGCGACCCCGCTAGTGAATCTTGGCGCTGCGCGCTATGTCAAAATTAGACGTTTGACAATATTGGGCAATCTGATAAGATACCTCATAAGCTCTCACAAAACGGGCTTTTGTTTTTGCTATTTTTATATGACACGCTCACTTAAAAAAGGTCCCTACGTGGATGAAAGACTGCTGAAGAAGATTGAAGGAAAAAAGTCAGGGACAACTGGCGTTATTAAGACGTGGAAACGCGCAAGCCAGATATCTCCCGAGATGGTTGGTTTTACGTTCGGCGTACACAATGGCAAAGAACACATTCCCGTACTCGTATCAGAAGAGATGGTAGGACATCGATTGGGTGAATTTTCTCCCACGAAGAAGTTCTTCAGACATGGCGGTAAGATGCAAAAAGAACTGGAACAGAAGAAAAAAGAAGGAGAAATTGCCGCAGCTCAATCAGCCAAGGCGACCGTTGAAACCAAGAAATAGTTTACGCGTGAGAGAGCGGAAGTGAATGCAACGCGTAAACTATTCAGTCAATATATGAAAGCAATACTGAAAAACTATAGACAGTCTCCCCGCAAGGTACGCTTGGTTGCCGATTTTTTGCGCGGGAAAAAGGTTAGTCTGGCGCTTCGAGAGGTCAATTTTCTGAGCAAGCGAGCCGCTCCTCCGCTGAGAAAGCTTATAGAATCAGCGGTTGCGAACGCAAAGGAGAATTTTGGCATTGAAAAAGAAGACCTCATGATCAAAGAGATACAGGTAAACAAAGGTCTTACGCTCAAGCGGTCCCTACCGCGCGCGTTCGGACGCGCATCCGCCATACACAAGCATTCAAGCCATGTCTCCATCATATTGGACATAGTGGATAAAAAACATGGTGGAGAGAAAATGAAAGAAGTAGCCGAAACAAAAGGCAAAGAAGCATCTTTGAGAGAGGAGGAGAAAGTGGTAGTGCCCAAGGAAGACGCCAAGAAGGCTCCTGGAAGCAAGAAGGAGGTAAAGCCGAAAAAGGAGGCGAGACATCTGCAAGCCAAACAATCAAACAAGATAAAGAAATCATAACATGACACACACCGTTCACCCGTATGCGCATAGGTTAGGTATTATTAAGGATTGGCAATCCCGCTGGTTTGGTACGTCAGGGAGGTATCAGGAATTTTTGCGCGGCGATGTGTTGATCCGGGAATATCTTGAAAAGCGCCTCCGCGGATTTTATATTGCGTCAATTGAGATGGAGCGCAGCGAAAAAATGTTTCGCATTATCATCAAGACCTCGCGACCGGGTATGATCATCGGACGGTCAGGTGAGGGTATGACCAAATTACGCAATGATGTTTTGGGAATGTTCCGCAAATTGAAGATTGCCGCACCTACAGACCTCAAGATTGACATTGAAGAGGTGTCATCCCCCGAATCTGACGCGGCGATCGTTAGCCAGATGATAGCGGAAGCGCTTGAAAAACGCATGCCATTCCGTAGGGTGGTAAAACAGACCATTGAAAAGGTGATGGCGAACAAGGATGTGAAGGGCGCGCGTATTGCGCTTTCGGGAAGACTTGGCGGCGCTGAAATGAGCAGACGAGAGCAGATCAAAAAAGGGGGGATTCCTCTCCAGACATTCCGTGCTGATATCAGTTTTGCACGAGAGCGTGCCCGGTTGCCATACGGGGTGATTGGTATCAAAGTATGGATATACAAAGGAGAGATTTTTGACACGAAGGGTCAGACTAAAAGTAATCAATAAGTATTTAACACATCATGTTGTTTCCCAAAAAAGTAAAACACAGAAAATGGCAAACCGGAAGGAGAAATCCTGCCAAGCTTATATTGCCTGCCACCCGCGGTACGACTCTTGCTTTCGGCTCTTTTGGTTTGAAATCGCAAGGAGCCGCGCGCGTGCGGTCCAATCAGATTGAAGCTGCCAGAAAAACTCTTTCTCGCGCGCTCTCCAAGACGGGAAAAGTATGGATTCGCATTTTCCCCGACAGGCCTTACACACAAAAGGCGGCAGAAGTGGGGATGGGAAAGGGGAAAGGCGATTTGCAGGGGTATGTGTTTGAGGTGCATCCCGGCCACGTTATTTTTGAAGTTGACGGCGCGGTAGAGGCTGTGGCCAGGGAAGCGCTCCGAAAGGCGGGCACCAAACTTCCGGTAAAAACACGTATTATTTCTCGTGAAGCGAGATAAACAGGCGTAAAATCCATCATTGACTTTCCCCATAAAGATAAGTAATATCATTAAGCATGTCTTTAGACACCCACAATAAATCAGAAAAAGATCTCCAAAAGGAACTGCGAGAGAAAAGAGAAGCTCTCCGCGCTTTTCGATTCGGGATCTCAGGGAGCAAGATCAAGAACATGAGAGAAGGAAGGAATCTCAGGAAAGGCGTCGCGTCTCTTTTGACTGAAATAAATAAGCGAAGCTCTTCCGCGGAACAGAGCCGAGCGTCAAAGTAAAACGCCCAATTTTTAATTTTCATATGGACCAAACAATCAAAAAAACACCGAAGAAATTACGCGGCAGCGTAGTATCAGACAAAATGGACAAAACCATCGTTGTTTTGGTTGATCGTTTCGTGAAGCACCCCAAATATGGAAAATATCAGAAGATCAGCAAGAAATATAAAGCGCATGACGCGGACAACACGTGCAAGATCGGCGACAAGGTAACCATTGAGGAATGTAAGCCGATCTCAAAAGATAAGTCATTTAGGGTGATAGCTATTCAATAGTTTGCAAGAGATGCACACGCAATAAAAGAAACATGATACAAGCACTCACACAAGTAAAAATAGCTGATAATTCCGGCGGCAAGATCGGGAACGTGTTCAAGATACTCGGAGGCTCAAAAAGACGCTATGCGCGCATCGGCGATATCGTGGTGCTCTCGGTGAGGGTTGCAGAGCCGCGCAAGACGGTCAAACAGAAAGATGTGGTGCAAGCGGTAGTGGTGCGCCAAGTGAAACCGTTTCGAAGAAAGGACGGTTCATACATCAGTTTCAATGAGAATGCGGTTGTTATATTGGAGAAGGGCAAAAAGGAGCCGGTGGCCGGACGAATATTCGGCCCTATTCCCCGCGAGATCGGTGAATTGGGGTACCAGAAAATCGTTTCATTGGCACCGGAGATCATATAAATATCATGAAGATCAAAAAAGGAGACACGGTGGTAATAATTACGGGCAAAGACAAGGGCAAGGAAGGAAAAGTTGTTCGTTCTTTTCCTGTGCGTACCCAGGTGATCGTGGAGGGTATGAACCTCAAGAAAAAGCACCAGCGCGCTCGACGCCAGGGACAGAAAGGGCAGATCGTGGAGTTTGCGGCACCCATGCATGTTTCAAACGTGAGCCTTAAAGACCCAAAGACAGGGAAGCCGACACGGATTGGGGTGAGGGTTGACGGAAAAAAGAAATTGAGAGTTGCCCAGAAGAGCGGTTCAATACTGTAAATGGGAATAGGTAGAGCAATATCATGGAAACGATAAAAGAAAAACAATTGAAAGCATTTGACGCACTGAAAGGCGCGTTTGGATATGTGAACAAGATGCAATCACCCAAAGTCATTAAGGTGGTGGTCAACACGGGTATCGGATCAATCAAAGATAAGAACAAAATCGGATTGATTCCCGACCGATTGGCAAAGATCACCGGACAAAAACCGTCTGCGCGAGGCGCCAAAAAATCCATTGCGACGTTTAAAGTGCGCCAAGGAGATACGGTTGGCCATACGGTGACGTTGCGCGGAGCGCGCATGCACGCGTTCTTGGACAAGCTTATCAACATCGCGATCCCAAGAACCCGCGACTTCAAGGGTATTAGCCGAGGCGCCATTGATGAGATGGGAAATCTTACCATCGGCATCAAAGAACACACAATCTTCCCGGAAACTTCCGACGAAGAGCTCAAGGATGTGTTTGGCATGGCGATCACCGTCGTGTCCAATGTGCACAACAAGAAGGAGGCAGAAACATTCTTTGAACATATCGGTGTCCCGTTCAAAAAGAGAGAGGAGAAGTAGTTAAACCGAGCACCGCTTTTACCAATTTCTCCATTGAGTATCTACAGAAACAATGATGCGCTATAGGCCAAAAATCACTTTGTTTCAATGGTAAAAGTGGTGCTCGGTTGACAATACACAATAGTCTGATAGTATGTAATCCAAGCTCGCATGAGCTTTTTTGTTTGATAATTACCTGCTCAATCCGCTTTTCTCCTTCTGAACCACCCTTAGGGGGGCACAGAAGAATAAAAGTGTGACATTGGCAGGAAACTGTCTCGGCGTTTTGAAACATAAACGCATAATTAATTTTTTGTATGGCAAAAACATCAGTCATTGCGCGATCGCAAAAGAAACCAAAATACAGCACTCGGGAGGTGCGTCGTTGTTTTCGTTGCGGAAGAAAGCGCGGATATATGCGTGACTTTGATCTTTGTCGTATCTGTTTTCGGGAACTTGCCAACGAGGGAAAGATTCCGGGAATTAAGAAATCATCATGGTAACAGACCCTATTGCAGATTTATTGGTGCGCATTAAGAATGCGGGAAACACGGGACTGCCGTCCACAATTATTCCCTATTCACAATTAAAGTTTGAGATTGTGAGTCTTTTACAAAAAGAGGGATATATCGGATCAGTCAGCAAGAAAGGGAAAAAGGCGAAGAAGGTCATTGAGGTAAGCATTGCCTATACCAACAAAAAGCCGCGCATTGCCGATGCGGCGCGCGTTTCAAAGCCGTCTCGTCGTGTGTATATGGGGGTTGGTGACATCAAACCGGTGCGTCACGGATACGGACTGCTGGTACTTTCCACCCCAAAGGGTATCATGACCGATAAAGAGGCGCGGAAAGAGCATGTTGGCGGCGAAGCGTTGTTTAAGATATGGTAAGGGCAAGTATAAGTAACTCACCAACAAAATTCACATGAGCCGAGTAGGAAAACAAATCATTATGATCCCGGAGAAAACAGAAGTCACAAAAAGTGACGGTTTTATCGTCGTAAAAGGGCCGCTCGGCGAATTAAAGCGGGAGTTTAAGGATACGATTGACATTAACATTTCAGAAAAAGAGATCAAGCTCGTACCGAAAGAGATCTCACCCGACACTGTCGCACTCTGGGGTACGTACGCATCCCATTTGATAAACATGGTGAAAGGGGTCAACACACCCTATGAAAAAAAGCTTTTAATAGAAGGAATTGGATTTAAAGTTGAATTGAAAGGAAAGGATTTGAATTTTGCGCTTGGTTTTTCTCACCCGATAAAAGTTGTCATACCCGAAGGATTACACGTCACTACCGAAAAGAACACGATTACCATTTCCGGTATTGATAAGGAACAGGTGGGGCAGTTTACCGCAAAACTAAGAGCGCTCAAAAAACCGGAACCGTATAAAGGAAAAGGTATTCGTTACGTCGGAGAAGTGGTCAGGAGAAAACAGGGTAAGAAGTCCACGTAAGAGCGCGGCAACATAAAAAGATGAAAAACATCAAAACACAAAAACGAATACGACGTCATAAGCGCATCCGCGCCAAGGTGGTGGGCACAAAAGCAGTGCCGCGTCTTTCGGTGTTTAAGTCAAATAAATATCTGTACGCGCAGATCATAGATGACAACAAAGGCAATACGCTTGTCGCAGTTTCAGATAAGGAGGCAAAGGGAAAGACAAAGACGGAACGCGCAAGAGATGCCGGGCGTGAATTGGCAAAGAATGCACAGACAAAGAAGATAGCCAAAGTGGTATTTGATCGCGGAGGGTTTATTTTTACCGGTCGAGTAAAAGCATTGGCCGAGGGAGCACGCGAAGGAGGACTTAAGTTCTAATTGTGTACTAGTATAAATATATGGTAGAAGAAAAAGCACAAACAAATAAAGACCCGAACATGCCGGGCGAAAAAAGAGCGGGCAAAACTCCGTTTCGAAAAGGAGGCAGCAGATCGGGCGGCGGCGGTGGTGGCGGCAAGCAGAGGCGAGGACCGCGGCCTGAGCGCGCAAAACCTGAATTTGATCAGAAGATCATTGATATCAGACGCGTGGCGCGCGTAGTTACGGGAGGACGAAGATTTAGTTTCAGCGTTGCCGTTGTTGCCGGAGACCGAAAGGGCCGTGTCGGTATCGGCACAGGGAAGGCCGGAGACACTTCGCTTGCGATTGAAAAAGCATTCAAAAATGCAAAGAAGAACATGGTAAAGGTGAAGTTAACCAAGAACATGTCCATACCGCACGAAGTGGAAATAAAATTGAACAGCGCGCGATTAATGCTTTTGCCCGCTCCTGGCCGCGGTATTGTTGCGGGAAGTTCCGTGCGAACCGTACTGGATCTTTTAGGGGCCAAGGATGTTGGCGCAAAGATCTTTTCACGCAGCAAAAACAAGCTCAACAACGCGCGCGCAGCGCTTCAAGCACTCCAAGTTTTTAAAGTATAAACTTCTCGTTCATGCAAATTCATCAATTACAACGAAATATACCAAACAAAAAAAGTCGGCGTGTTGGCCGTGGCGGCAAGCGTGGCAAGACTTCCGGACGAGGCACCAAAGGCCAAAAAGCGCGTGCCGGAGGGAAATTGCGTCCTGAAATGCGCGACATCATCAAGAGGCTGCCGAAGTTGCGAGGATATCGTTTTGCTTCCATTCAGGAAAAGCCGGTAGTGGTAAATCTCGGAGCCCTTGAAGAGCGCTTTGGGAACGGTGAAGCGGTAACTCCCGCTGTGTTGGTACAAAAGGGTATCGTAAAAAAGAAGAAAGGGAAAATTCCCCGGATCAAGCTCCTGGGTAACGGCACATTCACTAAAAAAATCACGGTCTCCGGCTGCCTTTTTTCTTCCAGCGCGAAAGAAAAAATTGAAAAATCGGGCGGGAGCATAGAATAAAAGCGTATGCAAAATTTCTGGACAAAAATAAAACTTATTTTTAGGGACAAGGGCTTGCGCAACAGGATTGTGTTTATTTTTGTCGCCCTTGTGGTGTTTCGCGCGCTTGCGTCAATACCGATTCCCGGCATTGATGTGGCGCGCCTTCAGGAATTCCTTGCGAACAACCAATTTCTCGGACTTTTGAATATTTTCTCCGGAGGGGGTCTTTCCAATCTCTCTATCGTGATGCTTGGCGTGGCGCCATACATCACTGCGTCCATCATCATGCAGTTGATGACGATCATGTCTGAAAGGCTGAAGGCTTTGTACCACGAGGAAGGAGAAGCAGGAAAGAAAAAGTTTTCCCAATATTCACGCTTCCTGTCGGTGCCCTTGGCCGTCATTCAGGGGTTTGGTCTGCTTTTGATATTGGAGCGACAGGGTATTTTGGGGTCGCTTACCATGTTTGACCGCATTGAGAATATTATTATCGTGACGGCAGGGTCACTGTTTCTTATGTGGATCGGGGAGCTTATTTCCGAGTTTGGTATCGGGAATGGCGTGTCCATCATCATTTTTGCGGGTATCGTTGCGGCTATTCCGACAACAGTCAGTCAACTCGTCTTCTCCTTTGATATCTCACAAATACCGCTCTATCTCGGATTTTTGATCGCGGCTGTCGCCATTATTGCCGGTGTCGTTATTATTACCGAGGCGGAACGACCGATACCGATAACGTATGCCAAGCGAGTGCGCGGCATGAAAGTATATGGCGGCGTTTCAACGTATTTGCCACTCCGAGTAAATCAGGCGGGAGTTATTCCGATCATTTTTGCGCTCTCCATTTTGCTATTGCCGCAAATGATCGTGAATTTTATCGCCAATGTTGACAGCGCGATCGTCCAGACCGTCTCAAACGCGGTGCTCGCCTTTCTTAATAATGGATGGTTTTATTCCATCTTCTACTTTTTGTTAGTGTTTCTTTTCACTTACTTTTACACCGCCGTTACGTTTGACCCGGAATCCATCGCCACAAACCTCCAAAAAAGCGGAGCATTTATTCCCGGTGTACGGCCCGGCAAGTCAACCGAACTTTATATTGGCAAAATATTGACTCGCATTACGTTCGTGGGCGCATTCTTCCTCGGGTTGATTGCCGTATTACCCCTTACTGTGCAGGCGATCACGGGTATTACGGCGCTTGCGATCGGAGGAACCGCACTTTTGATCGCGGTTGCGGTGGTGCTAGACCTCATGAAGAAGATCGATGCGCAGGTATCTCTCCGAGAATATTAATCTTGAAAGAAAAGCTCTTTCATGTTTTTAAAAACGCCCCGATAATATCGGGGCGTTTTTTGCGCCCCGTACCTTCAAGCAAAATGCTATACTTTCAAGCAAAATACGGTATACTGACAAAATATGGAACAGCCCAAAACTTTCATATTCTTCGGCCGTTCCGGGTCAGGGAAAGGAACTCAGGCGCGCCTTCTCCTGAAACACTTACAAGAAAGCACGGACCGCAAAGTGCTTTATATTGAGACCGGATCCCAATTTCGTGAGTTCATGACAGGGAGTGGTTTTACGAACAAGCTGACCAAAGAAACGATAGAGAGAGGAGAACTACTGCCGGAGTTTCTCCCTATTTGGACATGGGCGGATTACTTGATTAAAAATTTTACCGGTGAAGAGCACCTCATACTTGATGGACTCGCGCGCCATTTAGACGAATCATACGTGCTTGATTCGGCGCTTCGTTTTTACAAGCGGGAACGCCCGTTCGTCCTACATCTTGATGTGCCGCGTGAATATGCGTTCGCACTCATGAAGGGGCGCGGGAGAAAAGACGACACGGATACGTATATCAACAACCGCCTTGATTGGTTTGAGAAAGAGGTTGTTCCCGCGCTCGATTATTTCAAACAGAACCCAAACTACACCTTTATTGAAATACCCGGCAAACAGGACATTGAAGATGTCCACCAAGAGATCATCAGACAGACAACCAAACAATGAGCACTGTTTACACAGCAGAAGAGATTGTATTGTTGCGAGAAGGAGGCAGGCGCCTTGCTTCTGTTTTGCATGAAGTGGCGCAATCGGTGCGCCCGGGCATTACGACTCTCGAACTCGATCACATAGCCGAACGCCTGATACGACAATATGGAGATACGCCTTCGTTTTTGCATTACAAACCGGAAGGCGCGCGCTTCCCCTACCCTCGTTCTCTCTGTGTTTCGGTAAATAACGAAGTGGTGCACGGCATACCGGGGCCGCGGGTGCTTGAAGAAGGGGACATTGTCGGCCTTGATCTCGGTATTACCCACAAAGGTCTGGTAACCGACATGGCTGTCACTGTGCCAGTCGGCGCAATAGACGAAGCGACAAAAAAACTTATTGACGTAACGCGCGAAGCGCTTGTGGTTGGTATTGCCGCCGCGCGCGGTGGCGCGCGAGTGGGAGATATCGGAGAAGCGATTGAAACGTTCGTTAAGCCACATGGCTATGGAGTAATCGAGGTCCTTGGCGGACACGGTGTGGGGCATAAGGTGCACGAAGATCCTTACATTCCCAACGTTGGCCGAAAGGGAACCGGGCCGATATTGAAACCGGGACAAGTGCTTGCGCTTGAACCAATGCTAAACGAAGGGAGCAAAGAAGTGTATCTGGATGATGATGGGTACACGTTCAAAACGGCAGATGACAAACGGAGCGCGCATTTTGAACATACCATTCTTGTCACTTCAGGAGAACCGGAGATTTTAACGAAGCTTTAATTGTTATATAATGGGTAGTAATGGAAAGTATCCGATTTACAGAAACACCCAAGTTCAAAAATCCCGAAGAGGAAATCCGGTTTTTGCGTGAGAGGCTCAAAGAAAAAGAGCGCTCACTTGAACACATGCCTACCACTCCGGAGCGCGAACGTCTCACAGAGGAAACTATCGGGGAATATCAAGCAAGGGAGCCCGAAGAGGTTCTTGAAGAATCGTATCGCGCCAAAGAGCGCGAGGTTGAAAAAATCGTTCTTGAGCTCTCTCCGGAGGAGCATGACGAGACGATGGAAGAACTGCTTGGCATACTGCAAGAACAAGGGCTCAAGAACACACTCTCCGTGCTGGAAAAAATGGATAATCCGCACATAACCGATGATTTTCATCGGTTTCTGGTGCAGTATATCCACCACGACCCCGAGCTCTCCGGTCTCAAGCCCGGCAGCCAAATATTCAAAGCGCTTCACATGAAGCTCTATGAGATTGCCCTGCCGAGCGCGGTATCAAGCGAGAATCGCGAGAAGACGTTCAAAGAAATGATCGCCGTCATGGAGCAATTTTACGCAGGGATGCTGTCTATTTCCGATGGGAAGGATAATCTTCCGGGCAGGAATAACTTCACCCTTGAGATCGCGAACGCAAACATCGGCAATGAAGTGGTGTTTTATGTTGCCGTGCCCGCAGGCAAGGAGAGTTTGTTGGAAAAGCACCTTCACGCCACATTCCCTCACGCCAAGCTCTCGGCGGTGAAAGACGACTACAATGTATTCAATGAAGATGGCGCATCGGTGGGCTCCCTTGCTTCTTCTTCGGAGAGTCCCTTATTCCCTATTAAGACATATGACCAGTTTGAGCATGATCCTCTCAATAGCATACTCAACGCTTTTTCCAAGCTGGAGAACAAGGGCGAAGGGGCAGCCCTGCAGATCGTTATTTCGCCCGCAGGAGATCAGTTCATCAAGCGTTACGGACTGGTGCTTGATAAGATACGCAAAGGGGTTCCTGCCAAAAAGGCGATCAACACCCCCGAAACTTTCACCGGAGGATTTACGGAAGCCGTAGGAGAATTGTTCTTTGCTTCCGGCGCGCACAAAGGAAAAAATGACGCGAGTGCAAATTTGCCCGGCATTGATGAAGCGATCACCTTGGGCATCACACAAAAGATCAGCAGTACTATCTTTAATACCAACATCCGGATCATTGCGTCCGCAGAAACGGAGCACCGCGCCCGCGAAATATTGAGTGACATAGAGTCGGCATTCAACCAGTTTGGGAATACGCAAGGCAACGGGATCTCCTTTACTGAAATAAAAGGCAGGAAACTTCTGCGGGTGTTCCAGGAATTTTCCTATAGAACTTTTGTGGACGAAGAAAGCCTCCCTCTTAATCTGAAGGAACTGACGACCATCCTGCATTTCCCCGTGAAGGAAACGCACGCGGAGGGGTTACGTCAGGCTAAGGCAGGCAGCGCGCCCTCGCCTCTTGATCTACCTAAAGAGGGAACGCTTCTCGGGGTTAACAAATATCACAATGTTGCAACCGAAGTCTATATGAAAAAAGAAGACCGGTTGCGCCACTTCTACACGATCGGACAGACCGGCACGGGCAAAACAACGCTTCTCAAGAACATGATCATACAGGATATCGCACGCGGCGAGGGGGTGTGCATGATTGACCCGCATGGAACCGATATCGTGGACGTGCTTGCCAATATTCCGAAAGAGCGCATGAGAGACGTCATCTATTTTGATCCATCGTACACAGAGCGTCCCATGGGGCTCAATATGCTTGAGTATGATACGCGCTACCCTGAACAGAAGACCTTTGTGGTTGATGAGCTGTTATCTATTTTCAACAAATTGTTTGACATGAAAGTGGCCGGCGGGCCGATGTTTGAGCAGTATTTTCGCAACGCGACACTTCTCGTCATTGACGACCCGTCATCGGGGAATACGCTTCTGGATGTTTCGCGCGTTCTTTCAGACGCGGAGTTTCGGGAGTTTAAATTGTCCCGGTGCAAAAACCCGGTTGTTCTGCAGTTTTGGCGCGATATCGCCGGGAAGGCCGGCGGCGAGTCCGCTCTCGCCAATATAGTGCCGTATATCACGAGCAAATTTGATGTGTTTTTGGCAAATGAGATCATGCGACCGATCATTGCGCAGAGCACCTCGGCGTTCAATTTTAGAAAGGTCATGGATGAGCGTAAAATTCTTCTCGTCAATCTTTCTAAAGGCCGCTTGGGCGACATCAACGCGCATTTGATCGGGCTCATTCTCGTCGGAAAGATTTTGATGGCCGCGCTCTCCCGCGTTGACGCTGTGGGGGGAGGGAAGCTCCCCGATTTCTATCTGTATATAGATGAGTTCCAAAACATCACAACCGATTCCATCGCGACTATTTTATCCGAGGCGCGCAAGTACGGGCTTTCTCTCAATCTCGCGCATCAATTTATCGCTCAGCTTGATGACCGCACCAAAGACGCCGTGTTCGGCAATGTCGGTTCTCTCGCGGTATTTCGTGTTGGAGCGCAAGATGCCGAATATGTAAAGAGCCAATTTGAACCGGTTTTTACTCCATCGGATATCATGAATCTGGACAATTACAACGCATACCTCAAACTCTTGGTGAATGGCCAGCCAGCCAAGCCTTTTAGCATAGAGACACGCTCGGGAGCGAAAGGCGACCCTGCCGTTACCGAGAGCATAAAGGAGCTTTCATATAGCCGGTACGGCCGGGACCGGGCGGAGGTGGAAGCGGAAATCATGGCGAAGTATCGGAAAAGTGTGTAGAGACAAACGCATGACACATAGTTGACCGAGCACCACTTTTACTAACTTCTCTATTGGACATCTTCAAAAACAATGATTGCATTATTCGCCAAAAACACCTTTGTTTCAAAAGTAAAAGTGGTGCTCGGTTGATTTGTCGGTCCAAGGTTGGTATGATAAGCCAACCTATATTCGTTCTAATAGCTAACAATTATTGCCTAGCGAGTGAGCGGAGAGAAAAAGTATCTTCTTTTTCTCTCCCGAACGAGCGACGGCAACAAAGGGTTTAATACCCTTTATTTATATGGCGCATGCAAAAGAAGAGCAAACCCTCATCATCATGAAACCCGATGCTCTCCAGAGAAATCTCTTGGGGGAAATCATTCATCGTTTTGAACGGAAAGGACTGAAGATCGTCGGACTCAAGATGATGCAATTGGGAGATGTCCTCGTGGAGGAGCACTATGCTCACCACAAAGAAAAACCGTTCTTCCCGGGATTAAAAAAATTCATGAAAGCGTCTCCCGTGGTGGTGGCCGTGCTTTCAGGTATCAATGCGATCGGAGCGACGCGTCTTATTGTGGGGCCGACCCGAGGCCACGAAGCCGATGCGGGGAGTATCCGCGGCGATTTTTCCTTGAGCGGACAATCTAATATCGTGCATGCCTCGGACTCGGGAGAATCGGCCGAGAAGGAGATTAAGCGGTTTTTTACCAGTGACGAACTTTTTGACTACAAGAGGAATGATTTTGACTTTGTACATTCCGACGAAGCAAGCGAAGAATAAAGGTTTTATTGCGGGTAAAACATTTAAAAACGATCTCTCATTGCGGTCAATGTTGCTTTCATGTTTTGAGAGGGGTTACAATAGGTACAGGGTTACTCGAGGTATTATCTAGGTCAAATAATATTTTCCGGGAGTTCGATGTTTTACTATTCCATTGGTATAGTGATCAGAACACCCCCCTAGCATTATGCTAGGTAAGAACCGAGTAGCCCCGAAAAAGATCCCCAGCAATGCGCTGGGAGTTTTTTTGCCCCCAATGGTGTAGAGGCGCTCTTTTCTGGTATAATAAAGGGCGTTAAACCCTTTGTTGCCGTCGCTCGTTCGGAAGTGAATAAAGAGAAACTTTTTCACTTCACTCACTCGCTAGGCAATAATGCCCACAGATGACCAAGAAGAAACTTTTCATATCGCTTTCACTTCTCCTCTATATAGTTGCAGCCTTACAAACGTTGGCGCTGTATTTTTTTTGGTACTGGAGTTATTGGTGGTACGATATCATGATGCATTTTCTAGCCGGACTCTGGGTTGGCGGCATGGTGCTTTGGGCATATTTCTTTTCAGAGAGCATGAAAGTATTTCATCCGGTACGAAGGAGTCACGCGTACTTTATGGTGCTTGGCATCACTTTTTTGATCGGACTGTCATGGGAGCTGTTTGAATTTAGTTTGGATACGTTCATTATATTTCAACAGAATGATCTGGTGGACACCATGAGTGATTTGGGTATGGACATAGTAGGGGCGCAAGCCGCGGCATTCTATGTGACAAGAGCGCGGTGGTCCCCGATATACTTCGGTCAGAATATTACAGGAGAGCAAGAAAGCGCTGTGCGCATAAAAATATGAAACATACATCAAAACTGACATTTCACGGAGGAGCGGGATCAGTGACGGGCGCAAATTTCCTGCTTGAGGATAAGGAAAGCGGCGCAAAAATATTAGTGGATTGCGGTTTCTTTCAGGGACGCAAAGTTGGTGAGGATATCAACCGCGATCCGTTTCCCTATGATCCGACATCCATTGACGTTCTCTTTGTTACTCATGCGCATATTGACCACATCGGTCGTATTCCAAAACTGGTGCGCGACGGGTTTCGGGGCGTCATTTACTCTACGCCCGCAACGAAAGAAATCGCAGAGCTCATGCTGACCGACAGTATGGGTATTTTAGGGAAAGAGGCAAAGGAAGACCATCTGCCTCCCATGTATGAACGGGAAGATGTAGAAAAAACTATGAACCTGTGGCAGG
The DNA here is from genome assembly GCA_038063375.1 of Patescibacteria group bacterium. Lineage (NCBI taxonomy): Bacteria > Patescibacteria group bacterium. The sequence continues at coordinate 15,231 of JBBTVG010000011.1, read as the reverse complement.
GTGTACCCTACCATACCCCGATAAATCTCAAAGGAGGTTTTCAAGTAACACTTAAAGACGCGGGGCATATTTTAGGTTCCGCGCAAGTGGTGTTTGTGCGCGATGGGCGCACCCTTGTGTTTACGGGTGATCTTGGTAATTCTCCCGCGCCACTGCTTCGCGATACGGAGCCGCTCGGCAATGTGCAGTATGTGGTCATGGAAAGCGTGTATGGGGACAGGAATCATGAATCGCGTGCGGACAGAAAACAAATGCTTGAAGATGTCATTGAGGATACCATCAAGAAAGGGGGAGCGCTTGTGGTGCCCGCTTTTTCTTTGGAGCGCACCCAAGAACTTCTTTTTGAGATCAATGACCTGGTGGAACACGGTAGAATTCCCGCCGTGCCGGTTTTTGTGGATTCACCACTCGCCATCAAGGTGACGCGTATATACAAAAACAGTAATGGCAACTTCAACCACAATGCCAATGATGTGATAAAAAGCGGAGACGACATATTTAATTTTCCTCGCTTAAAATTTACGATGGAAACGGAAGAGTCAAAGGCGATCAAGGAGGCCCCCAACCCAAAAGTCATCATTGCGGGATCCGGCATGTCAAACGGCGGACGCATCATCCATCACGAAAAGCATTATCTCCCGGATCCCAAAAGCACCATCTTGCTTATTGGATATCAGTCGGTTGGAACAATGGGAAGGGCGCTTCAGGAAGGGGCGAAAAACGTCACTATTATGGGAGATTCTGTGCCGGTGTTGGCGCGTATCGCAAAGATCAGGGGATATTCGGCGCACAAGGACTCGGACGCGTTGGTTGATTTTGTTCGTACCGCTGATGACGGAATTGAACAAGTCTTTGTTGTCATGGGCGAACCAAAGGCGGAAATGTTTCTCGCGCAGCGTTTGCGCGATCACTTGGGAGTCAATGCGACGGTGCCCCAAAAAGACGAATCTGTAGAGATCAATCTCTAAAAGAGGCCTGCATCAATTGGAATGCGGGTCGAATGGTATATAATCATATATATGAATGAACAAAAGCATACACATCTCAAAATAAAACTATGCGTCTCGGGAGCCGCGGAGACCGGTCATTGCGGGCCTGACGCGCTTGAAAAAGCAAAAGAATTAGGACGCGAGATCGTCCGCCAAGGAGGCATTTTGGTGACAGGCGCCACGACCGGTTTTCCGATGTGGTCGACAATGGGTGCCAAAGAGGAAGGCGGTCTTTCGGTCGGAATCTCGCCGGCTTCAACCGAAGTAGAGCATTCGGAAGTATATCGTCTCCCGCTTGATTATCTGGATTTGATCATCTACACGGGATTTGGATACTCCGGCAGAAACCTCCTCCTGACGCGCTCGTCCGATGCGGTGTTTGTGGGGTGCGGGAGGATCGGGACCATCAATGAATTTACCATTGCGTTTGAGGATGGCAAGCCGATCGGCATTTTGAATGGCGATTGGGAGACTGATGAAGTTTTGAAAACCATCATAGAAAAAGGAAGACGAACAAACAATAAGATCGTCTTTGATTCAGACCCTAAACGGCTGGTGGAGAAGGTCATTGAACTTGTGAAAAAGGATAAAGTAGAGGACAGGTTCAATCACGGCAAAAAAGGCGCACTTTAGACTGCCATGGAAAAGAGAGCTTCAAAACACAATACCGACTCCTCTCTTCTGGACATAGCAAAAGAAATACAAGGTTGTGAAAAATGCCCCCTCTTTCTCGGGCGGCTCCACGCGGTACCCGGTGAAGGTAGTAGCGAGAGCGGTATTGTGTTTATCGGAGAAGGACCGGGTAGGGAGGAAGATAAGAGAGGGAAACCTTTTGTGGGAGCGGCGGGAAAACTCTTAGACGAGATGCTTGCGGAGATCGGTTTAAAGCGGGATTCTGTTTTCATCACCAATATCGTAAAGTGTCGTCCTCCCGAGAACCGTGATCCGGAGCCGGATGAAGTACGCATATGTACGGAAAATTATCTTTGGCGCCAACTTGAAATTATCAACCCAAAAATATTGATCACGCTTGGCCGGCATGCCATGCATCGCTTTATTCCCGCCGATAAGAAAATAAGCGTTGTGCACGGGAAATTATTCCGGCTCAAAAGCCCCACATCAGGCAAAATGTTTAATGTCTTGCCACAATATCACCCTGCCGCCGCATTATATAACGGAGGCATGAGAGGTATTCTCATGAAGGATTTTAAAAAGATACCACGGATTCTTAAGACGCTTTCGTCTTAGTATTCGTATCAAGCATAAAAAATCCCCTGCGCGACCTATCCGATTGGCGGATGATCACAGCAGGGGGTGGCGGCAATTGCATGCGGACGAGTCATTGATGAGGGAGGACACCAAGAACCCGTGGATACCCGTTTGCACCGCCCAATGACCCACGAGCAAGAGGGAAAAGGCGAATGAAAACACGAACACTCCCTACATTAATAGCATACCTATAAGATTTTGTAAAGTACCAAGGAATAAAAAATTCCGCCCGACGGCGGAATTTTTTTAGACTATTTCTTTTACGATTCGTTCAAATACCTCCGGATTATTTTCAGCAAGATCCGCCAATACTTTCCTGTCGAGTCCGATACCCTTTTTCTTGAGCGTATGTATGAACGTGCTGTACGAGAGATCCATGTTTTTAACCGCCGCACCGATTTTTATCTGCCAGATGCGTCTAAAATCTCCTTTCTTGTCTCTTCGGTGATTGAAGGCATGGACTCCGGCATGAGCGATCGCTTCTCTTGCCAGGCGCTCCTTCTTGCTCCTGCCGATGCGATATCCTTTGGTGGCTTTTAAGACATTATGCCTTCGTTTCAGTGATGTCGTTCCTCTTTTAACTCTGGTCATGTTTGGTATTTCTTCTCTCTCTTTTACATACTCCGCCCAAAAGACGAAGAGGGCGAGCCCCGAGAGATGCTCTTAATAATTTGGTAAAAATCGACTCCTGTCTTTATTGCTCATGATAAAGGCAACCCCCTTTCTTCCCTTGAGTTGTTTGGTTCTTGATTGCTTGGCGTTAAAATGACCAAAACCGGGCTTGCGGGCAATAAGCTTTCCCGTTCCCGTTATCTTTATTCTTTTCGAAAATGACTTATTTGTTTTCATGGTCAATAGAGAGACTATCTTTGATATTACTGTTTTTTACCTGTTCGCTCCAAGACAATCGTTAATCCCTTGGTGCTCTTCCTTGGGCCGTCAGCGATCTTATACTCTTCGGTGATGAGCACCAGGATCCTATCCATGCGCTCTTTCAGAAATTCCGGTCTCATGTACTTTGCCCGTCCGGCAAGGAAGAGATCCAACTTGATCCTATGTCCCTCGCGAAGCCACTTTGAGGCATTTTTTGCCTTGAGTTCAAGATCATGTTCACCGGTTCCAATCTTTATCTGCAGTGTCTTGGTCTCCGTTATGTGTGATTTTGACTTTGCTTCCTTCTGCTTTTTTTTCTCCTCGTACTGGAACTTCCCGTAATCCATGATCTTAGCAACAGGAGGGACCGCGTTCGGAGAAACCTCAATGAGATCAAGTGTTTGCGCTTGTGCTTTTTTGAGCGCCTCTTCTAAAGAGATAATCCCTAGATTTGAACCATCGCTATCAAGCACGCGCAGTTCTCGAGCTCGTATTTGGTTGTTTATGCGTACTTTTTCTTTCAAGGGTATGTAAAACCTGCCTCCCAGCAAGTTGCACCATTCTATCTGCTCTGGCGCAAGAAGTCAACCGAGCACCACTTTTACTAACTTCTCTATTGGATATCTTCAAAAATAATGATTACATTATTCGCCAAAAACTCCTTTGTTTCAAAGGTAAAAGTGGTGCTCGGTCAACCCTGTGACGGAGCGGCCACTTTTTCTCCCACGTCCGTGCCTGCGACAAAGCCGGTCGTCCAGCACATCTGCAGGGAGAACCCGCCGGAAGGGCGGTTGATACTCAAGGTGTCCCCGAGCAAATAGAGATTGGTATAGAGCTTTGAAGTCATGTTTTTAAAGTTCACTTCCTCCAATATCACACCGCCATCAGCAATGATCGCCTTGTCAAAACCCAATGTGCCGGTAATGGGAAATGAGAGGTCTTTCAGTTTTTTGACCAGTTTTTTCCGCTCCTCTTTGGTGATGGAGTTGATCGTTTTTTGCGCAAGCTTCAGTTCCGGGAGGTCCACGATCGCCTCCGCCAAAGCTTTCGGCAGAAGCTCCGAAAAGACATTCTTTAACTTTTTATTTTTGTTCTTCTCAAAAAGATTGCGTATCCTGCGGTCAAGATCGTTTTCCTCCGTGTCGGGAAACAGGTCAATAGAAGCTTCCACCGGGCCTTCCTTAAGCAGCCCTCTGACCTCATAGGAAGAATTGAGTATCAATGGTCCGGAGATGCCAAAATGCGTGAAGAGGACTTTTCCGGTTTTCTTGATCTTGGCTTTGTCGTTTTGTTTGAAGCGAATGGTCATGAAAGAGAGCGTCGTGCCGGAGAGACCGTGGACCCATTTCGCGCTTGTTTTCAGAGGGACAATGTTCGGATTCGGCTTGGCAATGGTGTGTCCCAATTTTGAGAGCATTTTGAAACCATCGCCCGTGGAGCCGGTCTCCGGAGCGGCTGTGCCACCCGTCGCGAGCGCAAAATAATGAGCGGAGTATTCTTTCCCGCTGGAGAGCTTCACCGAAACAATTTTTCCGTCTTTCTTTTTGAGAGAAGAAACTCGGGCGTTTTTTTCCACTTCCACCCGATGCGTCCGTATGTACTTTTCCATAACAAGAAAGACATCAAAAGCTTTTTGGGACGCGGGGAACGCTCTTTTTCGTGCCTCAATGATAAGGGGCAACCCTTTTCCTTCAAAGAATGTGAACGTATCTTTTGTGGAGAATTTTGAGAAAGGGGAGAAGAGGAATTCTTTGGACTGCGGAAAACTCTCAAGGAACGTCCTCACATTGAACTCCGCGTTGGTGATGTTGCACCGGCCGCCGCCGGTTATTTTCAGCTTTTCGCCCAGGTGCCTGTTTTTTTCCAGCAAAAGCACGCGCGCGCCAAGTTCTGCCGCGCGTCCCGCCGCCATCATGCCGGAAGGCCCTCCGCCGATGACGATAAGGTCGTATGTTGGGGTGATTGTTTTCATGGAATGATGCTAACTCTACAACAGGGAAGAGTATTTGTCTAAACATTGTACGCCGTACCGATGATAAAAAAAATCCCCCCGATGCTTAATCGGGGGGCGTAGAGCGCCGTTGCCTAACGAGCGAATGTCTTGCCGGAAGCGTCACGGGTTTGTGACCGGTGAACACACACCTCGCGGAGGCTGTCAAAAAGCGTTTTCGCCAGGAGGAAGACCAGATATCGATGGTATGAATCCTTGTTCGGGAAGTAGTTATTTACTATCGCTCCGAAATGTACACACCAGTCACGATTCACGAGAAGCATGAAGGCGAATACTTCGCGTTCATAAGAGCCTACCTTATCCACTTTCATTTCCCGTATATTTGCCACGAGTTTCTTTTTGGAAAGTGCCGGCATTTGGTTGCTGTGATGAAAATACAACGGACCAAATACAAGGGTCAATGCTTGGCGTACCCGATACATGTCTTCAACATCTTCAATGGTGACATGCCACCTTTCTCTGACTTTTTTGAAAAGAGAATGCGTGAGTGCGTAGCTCCACTGACTCCAAAACTTTCCCTCTCCCTGCGCGGCGAGGATCGTTTCCCACCCGAAAGCGCCGTACTCGCCCTTCAGTCTGTTCTCCGAAAATTGCAGCATCTCGTGATTTGCCATCTTGATGCTTTCAGCAGTAACGCGAATGAGAAACTTCGGAAATTGAAGCAGTTTAGCGCTGTGTTCATCGTGCATATTTGGCGGAAGTCCTTCCGTCAGATGCTTGCGTTGCATGGCCTGTCTCCTTTTTGCCTTGAAACAAAGGGTTGTATAAGAACCAGATACTGGCATAAGAATACCCTTTATTACGTTATTTGTCAATGTTTCTTCAAATTCAGAATTGTGGAGATGGCGGGAATCGGGGTCAGCTCACATCAATATTTTTTGTTCGTTTCAGTTGTGGCGGGAAACTCTCCTTACAGGAGCAGTACAGGTTTCCCATTTTCTCAGAGCAGAGCTCTTCAAAAATAAGGGAGAACCTTTTCGATTCCCGCACGCGAGGCAAGCAGTTGCCTCGCTCATCTCTACAGCGCAAAACGAAAACCGCCCCAAATGGAGCGGTTCGTTTTGGCTGTGGAGATGGCGGGAATCGAACCCGCGTGCAGACAATGTTCTCATATGACTCTACAAAGGGTAGCTTGTTTTGGGATTTAAGGAGTAGGGTAGGAAACAAGCAAAAGTCCCTAATACCCGATTCCTTGTGTTTCGGAAGAGCGCCAGAAAATTCGCAATTCCTAGTCCGAAAATATTACACCCCATTCTTCCTCTCAGACTTCAGAAGATGAGACGCCGGTTTACGCTAAAGCGTGAACTGGAGCAAAATACGGTGAAACCACTGACTTTGCTTTCTGTGATAAGTTTGCACCTATCGGTGTATGGCCTTTTTAAGAGTTACCACAGCTCTCCTTTGCACCTATGAGAGAAAATCACCTGTCTAGGCCGATCATCCCCGTGACCTACGATATTTTCGGAAAACATCACAGGTCACGACTATGAGCGCTCTCCCATCTCTCTTCGCACTTCTCGTTCAGTATCTCTTTTTTTGATGGTCTCGCGTTTGTCGTATTTCTTTTTTCCTCGCGCGACGCCGATCTCAATCTTTAATTTGTTATGTTTACTATACACTGAAATAGGCACTATTGTCAAGCCCTTTTTGTTCTCCCTCCCTGCCAGTTCCGCGAGCTCTTTTTTGGTGAGCAAGAGACGCCGCGTCCTTTCGGGGTCGTAACTTTTCGGCGTATTTGCCGTCTGGTAAGGAGGAATGTTGGCACCCACGAGAAACGCCTCGCCGCCGCGAATCACCACATGGGCGCCTTCAAAAGAGCCCTGCTTTTTCTTGAGAGCCTTCACTTCAAAACCGAATAATTCAATGCCCGCTTCAAAGGTATCCAGGATCTCGTAGTTGAAGCGCGCTTTTTTATTGTAGACCAATTGAGTCATGGACTCATCATAGCAACCAGAGCGCTCTTTGACAAAAGAGCTCACGACAAGTCTTTTTTAGAGAGACACCGCAGAGAGGCACTCTCCTTTACTTTTGCGTGTCATATTGTATTGTATAGGGACGATATTCATCAACTTCGGGATATATGTTTGATAACGACGAAAACGAAAAAGAGGATAAAAACGAGAAGAAAAAGACGCCGGTCTCCCAGCAGTTTGTGAGCAACATTCTGAGCGCAATCCTCATATTTATGGTCATTATCGTGGCCTATTCTTTCTTGAGCGACAACAAGAAGGACGTTGCCGAGATCCCGCTTTCCGAGCTGGCGACCCAGATCTCCCAAGGCAAGGTTTCAACGATCGTTGTGGAGGGTGACAAGCTCAACATTAAGACGGTGGACGGGGAAGAAAAGATTTCAAAAAAGGAGACGGAAGCGTCACTTTCCGAGACACTCTCAAATTATGGCGTTACCTCCGAACAGCTTGCCGTGGTGAGCATTGAAATAAAAAATGAAACAGGTTTCGGTTTCTGGGCGCTCAATATTTTGCCGTTCCTCATACCGGTGATCTTCATTGTTCTGCTTTTCTGGATGATCTCGCGGCAAGTAAAGGGAGCCGGAATGCAGGCGTTCTCATTCGGGCAGTCCAAGGCGCGCATTATTTATCCTGACGATAAAAGCCAGAAAGTCACATTCAAAGATGTTGCGGGAGTGAAAGAAGCGAAAGAAGAGCTCAAAGAGATCGTTGATTTTTTGAAGAACCCGAAAAAATTCATTGATATCGGCGCGCGCATTCCCAAGGGCGTCCTCTTGATGGGTGCGCCGGGAACAGGGAAGACCTTGCTCGCACGCGCGGTTGCGGGGGAGGCGGGTGTGCCTTTCTTCCTTATTTCCGGTTCTGAATTCGTGGAGATGTTCGTGGGTGTGGGAGCATCGCGCGTGCGTGATCTTTTCAAGCTTGCAAAGAAAGCCGCACCCGCCATTATTTTTGTGGACGAAATTGATGCGGTGGGCCGTGTGCGCGGCACCGGCATCGGAGGAGGCAACGACGAGCGAGAGCAAACATTAAACCAAATCCTGGTAGAAATGGATGGCTTTGAACCGCATGAAAAAGTGATCGTGCTTGCGGCAACCAACAGGCCCGACGTCCTAGATCCCGCACTCTCACGCCCGGGGCGCTTTGACCGGCGCGTAGTGCTTGACCTGCCCGACCGTGACGACAGAGAAGAGATATTGAAAATTCATGCGGGGAAAAAACCGTTTGCCGAAGACGTGAATCTCCGAGTAGTCGCCGAGCGTACTCCGGGATTTTCCGGAGCCGACCTTTATTCTCTTATGAATGAGTCTGCCATTCTTGCCGCGCGCGAGGATAGAAAAAAAGTATCGCAATACGATCTTATCCGCTCCATTGAAAAAGTGATGCTCGGTCCCGAGCGCAAAAGCCACATTCTCTCCAAGAAAGAGAAAGAGATCACTGCGTACCATGAAGCGGGGCACGCGGTCATTGCTTCTGTTTTGCCGTACGCCGATCCCGTCCACAAGATCTCTATTGTGGCGCGCGGACACGCGGGCGGCTATACATTGAAACTTCCTCTGGAAGAACGCAGACTGCAATCAAAGAAAGAATTTCTTGATGATATCGCTGTCTCACTGGGCGGGTATGTTGCCGAGCAAATGATTTTTAATGACATTACCACAGGTCCTTCAAATGATCTGCAGGTGGCGACCGCGCTTGCCCGCGATATGGTAACGAAATATGGCATGTCAGAGACCATGGGACCGATGGCGCTTGAGGGAATGGGTGGAAGAACGCTCTTTGGGCGTGGGGTTGGCGATAAAGAATATTCCGAAGAGGTTGGCGCCAAAATCGATGGAGAAGTTTCCAAGATCATGAATGACGCGTTCGCGAAAGCGCGAAAGACCTTGGTGGATCACAAAAAAGCATTTACGGCGATCGCAGAACGACTCGTGGAAGTTGAAACGATCGAGCGCGAAGATTTTGAAAAACTCCTGATAGCAAATGGCATCATGCCGAAGAAGCGAGAAGAGATGAATCTTACGGTATAGCAAAAAACAAATGAGAAATTATAAGCCGTATAACAATTTCTAACGGGATGAATCCCGTTAGAGATCACGACCACGAACCTGCATAAGAACATGAGAAATATTTACCAATCAATAATAAACGTAGCGTCTACGACATGTGTCGTGGCCTATCTCTAAACGGGATGAAACTGCTCTTTGATTTTTTCCCCATCGTACTCTTTTTTGTCGCGTTCAAATTTTTCGGCATATTCATAGCGACCGCCACAGCGATAACCGCGACACTCTTTCAGGTTGCCTTTGTGTGGTTTCGGAAGCGAAAGGTGGAAAATATTCTTTGGGTGAACCTCGCCATCATCACTCTCTTCGGGGGAGCGACCATCCTTCTTCAAGATGAGACGTTCATCAAATTGAAGCCAACCGTTTTATACTGGGCATTTGCCGGCACTCTCTTGATATCCAGGATATTTTTCAAAAAAAATATTATTCAAGGAATGATGGGGCAGAATCTCTCCATGCCAGAGAAAACATGGGGCAGGTTGAATCTCTATTGGGCGATATTCTTTGGCCTCATGGGCGTACTCAATTTGTTTGTGGCAAATCGCTTCTCAACGGACACGTGGGTTACCTTCAAACTTTTCGGCATCTTAGGGCTCACGCTCCTCTTCATCGTTGTGCAAAGTGTCGTATTGGCAAAATATGTAAAGGCTAAAGAAGGTATTGAGGTCTAAGGAAGGGTAGTGTAAAAGAAGGAAAAAAGAGAAAAGAAAAAGCCGTCCCGATTACATCAGGACGGCTTGCAAGTACTTACATGAACCGTATTTTTTTGGCGTAGTGCCAGAGCGCACACATGAAGGACAGGAGAATTGCCAAGATGCTTGTGATCAGAAATATCCACATGCCGACATCTCCGGGACTCGCAACAATATTTTTTCCGGGCGGGAAATTCAGCAGCTTGCCCGCGAACTTTATGAAGGGCGTATCACGCTCGGTGAAAGTTCCTTTCTGATTGATAGCAATCCAATCACTGAGAAATCTTAGATTGGTCGTATCATTTGCGAGAACATGGCGCTCAGTTATATTATAATCATATTCCGTCTCAACAATAACCGGCATCCTCCCTTCGTTTGCGGCTATTGCAATAACATTCGCGTTATTGCTTAAGACGGCGCCTACGGCGCAGACAAAAGCGATTTTGAGGAATATGTCACCGAGGCGGGAATTAATGTAGGACGTATGAGAGATCCACCAGCGTATTTTCCGGATGATATTCACAGCACACCTCTCTTTGGAATGAACCTATCGCTACTTTGTACTTTTTGGGGAATGGTGTCAAGAAGCACATAGGGTATGTATACCAATGATATTTACATTCGCCTCGTTACCGATTACTATCTAGTAGTGCAAACGTTTTTGCGCCCATAGCTCAGTTGGTTAGAGCACGGAGCTTATAAAATGGAGTGAAGACGATTGAAAATATGAATAATAAGAGTTGTGTCCGCCCTTAGCTCAGTTGGTTAGAGCACGGAGCTTATATCTCCGCGGTCCCAGGTTCGAGTCCTGGAGGGCGGACACAGGGCTTATTTTAAATTCATATTTTCATTTCGTCTGAATGATCATTTTATATCGGAAAGATATATCTCCGCGGTGAAAGGCTTCGAGTGCCTTTAGGGCGCACAGTGTTTATCAGTTTTTACTTACTCAAAATGAATATCGGTTTGCGAGGCAAGGCGCAGAGAGAGGAGCGGATGTGCCGCGAGCTTGGGGTCGCTCTCTAAAAGAGCGAGTGCTTCCGTGCGAGCGGCTTCCACCATCTTGATGTTCTTAATGGCTTCCATGCCGAGGTCGGAGATGCCCCACTGCTTGGTGCCAGAGAGCGCCCCCGTTCCTCGGAGAGAGAGATCCAACTCGGAGAGTTCAAATCCGTTCTTTGCCGTCTTGAGCGCTTTGAGCCGGTCTAATGATTGCTTGGTCTTGCTGTCGGCAAAGCAGTAGCAATATGCCTGGTGCGTACTGCGAAGCACGCGCCCGCGCAATTGATGGAGCTGTGCTAAACCGAAACGCTCCGCGCCTTCAATGATGATGACGGTGGCGTTTTGCACATTCACGCCGACTTCAACGACAGAGGTCGCCACCAAGATATCCGTTTCATGGTTTGCGAATCGTCTCATGACCTCTTCTTTTTCTTTTGGCAGGAGCTTCCCGTGTAAAACATCAATCTCATATTCGGGAAAAATATTTTTCTTCAGTCGCGCCGCTTCCTCTTTGACGGACTTCACCCGCAGGGCCGATGCTTTATCGGGGTCGGCTTCATCAATGCGCGGACAGATAACATACGCTTGTCTGCCGTCTCTTAATTCCTGCCTCACTTTTTCGTAGACCTCCTCGCGTTTGCCGGGCACAACAATCTCTGTGAGTACCTCCTTCCGTCCCTTCGGCATTTCATCAAGAAGAGTCAAATCAAGGTCGCCGTAGATGGTGAGCGCGAGTGTTCGCGGGATGGGGGTGGCGGTCATGCTAAGCAGATGCGGCGCGCGGTGGTCTTTGCGCACCAATGTTCCTCGTTGCATCGTGCCGAAGCGGTGCTGTTCATCAATAATGACGTATGCCAGTTCTTTAAATTTTACCGTTTTTTGGATCAGTGAATGGGTGCCAATCAAAATAGCGATCTCGCCATTCGCCGCCCACTTCAACAGTTGCGCGCGCGAAATGGCGGTTGTCCCTGTGGGGTCCACCTTTGAGGGGAATTTTTTACAGCCACTCCCCGTAATGAGCCCGATGTTGATGGGGAGGTGCTTGAAGTATCCAATGAACGATTGGAAATGCTGTTCGGCAAGTATTTCTGTCGGCGCCATGTAGGCAACTTGGAGATTTCCAAAATCTTGTCCGTGCGGGCGCGTGGTAAGCGCGGCATAGGCGGTGGTCGCCGCGACGGCGGTTTTCCCCGAACCGACATCTCCTTCAAGGAGTCGCGACATCGGCGAATCTTTTTTCATGTCGCTTAAGATGTCCTCTATGGCGCGCTTCTGTGCCGCTGTTGGATCAAAAGAGAAACGCCCTATAAATCGCGCCACCAAGTCTTGCGAGGTTTCTACCTTAAACGACGGGTTTTGTTTATAGGCATGCCGCGCGCGCTGACGTTCCAACTGAATGAAAAATATTTCTTCAAACGCAAAACGCTTGCGCGCCGCTTGCGCGTCGGCATCTTTTTTTGGTGAATGTATCCATATCAAAGAAGTCTTGAGACCCGGAAGATGATATTTTTTCAGTATGTGCTCGGGGATCGGGTCCTTCAGTTCGTCCAACGCACCACTTGCAAGTATTTTTTGGATTGCGTGATAGAGCCATCGCGACGTTACGCCGCGAGACTCCGGATAGATGGCATACGCGAATGATTCAAGCATCTTTCCCGCGAAGAGCGAGTCGCCGATATCAATGGGGAGTTCTCCCGTGCGTTCAAACTCGGGATTGGCGAGATAGAGTTCGCCATTTTTTTTCGCGGTGACACGGCCGGCAAGTTTTACCAGGTCGCCTTTTTTCACCATCTTTGCGGCATACGCCTGATGAAACCATGTCGCTTTTATTTTGCCGGTGTCATCTTCCACCACGACTTCGCCGATAGGGATCTTTTTTTTAAAAGCCCTGCTCGTTTTGGCGGACAGCACTCTTCCGTAAATGACCGCCGTGTCACCACTACAAAGCCCCGCAATTTTCTTGATCTCGGAGATAGTGTTGTATCGCGCGGGGAAGTAATAGAGAAGGTCGTGTACGCTTTTAAGCCCCAATTTTCCAAGCGCCTGCTTGTGGGGTGGGTTGAGGCGGAACGTTTTTTCCAGCAGAGAATCCGGATGCATGGCTTTTATTGTACCGCAAAAAGAAAATGCCCGCTAAGCGGACATTTTGCTTGCAAGAGTGGTGTATCTACTCAACAATAAGCGTTCCTTTCATGCCGAGCTGTCGGTGTGAGCCGATGGAACAGTAGTACTCAAATGACCCCGCTTTGTCGGCGACAAATTCCACCGAAACACTCTCACCGGTCTGCACGCCGTCAGTGGCGGCATTGAATTCGTCTATGACAAAGTCATGGAAACCGTCCTTACTTGTGAGATTGATGCGCACCGTGTCGCCTTTTTTCACGCGAATCTCCTTTTGAGAAAACGCAAAGTTGGTGCCTTCTACGGCAAATACTTTCGCCTTACTATTTTCCGTGACAGGAGAAATATCCGCTTTCTTTACCAAAAGCTCTATCATGACAATCGCCCCCGTCTCGTCTTTGAGCGGCGCATCTCCACCCGGGAATTCATATACTCCGTTTCCATCATCACTATGAAGCATGGCAAAGATACGCTCCCCGTCTTTTAAATCTTCCGTAAGCGCGATGCGTACCCAATGGTTTTCACCCGGCAGGAGTGAGAGAGAGGTGCCGACGACCTTTCCCGGCTTTCCATCCGCTTCCTTGTGGATCACCACGTACGCGTTTTGTGTAAGGTGAACCTCTCTAATACTCACCTCTCGTCCGGGAGATTGAGTGGCGGCGAACAGCTCGTTTTTTAGCGATTCGCTCTGATGGCTACTTTCTTCCATACTTTCCGTGGCAGGGTCGTTCGCGCGATTACCAAGCATAACGATTCCCGTGACTGCGAGTACGATAACTACAATGATAAAATAGAGTCCCTTTTTCATGGCGTGCTTATTTGTTAATGTCTAAACATGTTCATTGTAATATACTTTTCTGATCGCGCAAGAGAATGAGCGCAATTGCCATGCTTATGATTGAAATGTCTCTGAATATGATATCAAGCGCGCTCCAGTTGAACACCACAATACTTGCAAGCACGACAACAGCGGCCGATGTCGGGTAAAAAGGATCGCGTGCGAAGAGTATGCCGAGGGCGATTACGATCTCCAGACCCGCGAAGAGGAGACTAAGGGTAGCGATATCAACGGGACTTATGGCGATGAGCCATCCGGGGAAAAATCCTATCCACGTGTCGGGGTGAAAAAATGAATCAATCGCCGGGTATAGAAAAGAGAATGCGAGACCGGCGCGGAGAATGAAAGAGAGCAGGGTTTTTTGGCGCATAGATGTTAAGTTGACCTTACAGTATTTCCCGTGGTATAGTGGAAATGCTTCATACCAGTATCTCATATGAAAGAAACCGTTACAAATAAAGTATATGCGCTCCGAAGCAATGCGGGAGCCACCCAAGAACAGTTGGCGGAAGCGGTCGGAGTGACGCGCCAAACCATCATTGCGATTGAAAAAGGGAACTACGTCCCCTCGGTGCTTTTAGCACTCAAGATCGCTCATTTTTTTAAAAGACCCGTGGAAGAAGTATTTTCCATTAAAAATGTTAAATAATATGGAATACAAACAAAACATACAAGAAACCGTTATTTCAGTCGTCTTTATTGTTCTCCTTTTCTTGTTCTTGAATCCTTTTGATTTTTGGATGCCCGGTATGCTTCTCTACATGATGATTGGGGGGCTTGTTGTTTCATTCGCGCTTTTCGCAAGCTTCATCTGGAAAGAACAAGCGCAAGACGAACGTGAACAATTGCATAAAATGATAGCGGGGCGCGTTGGTTATCTCGCGGGCGTTGCGGTGCTGGTCTCTGGTGTGGTGGTGGAGAGTGTTATGTCACACGTGGATCCGTGGCTCATTGCCGTGCTTGGCGCCATGATCATCGGAAAGATCGCAGGCCATATATACGGCCGGAGGCGCAGTTAAAAGTATTGTAAAGAAAGCCTGTTTTCCTTTTATCCACAAAGAGATGTAAAGTACGCTTTACATCTCTTTTCTTTGTGTGTATACTCATTTCATTACTCAATATTTTTTAAAGATTATTTATGATGAACAAAGACACACAAAAAGGATTTATCACACCGATAGTCTTAGCGCTCTTGGCACTCGTCTTCGTAGCGGGTGGCGCCCTATATTTTAACAGCAAGCCTGAATCGGAGAGTATGAAGAAGGACGGCGAGGCAATGATGGAAAAAGAAAGCGATGCAACAATGAAGAAAGAAGAAGGTGCCATGATGGAAAAAGAAGGCGATGCGATGATGGCAAAATACACAGGAACAGTGCTTGCCGGCAAGTCAGCACCGCTTC
>JBBTVG010000010.1 GCA_038063375.1 Patescibacteria group bacterium | reverse complement strand
AGCACCACTTCGGACCTTGCGCAGAAGTTTCTGGACAATACTACCACGTGCAATACCGGTTCAGCCGACACAGGCACGTTAACATCATGCTGGTACGCTCTCTCAACAACGGCAACCTCAACGATTAACCGAACCACGGCTACCTCGGCATCAGGCGCCACGACGACCATTTTCTTCCGGGTACAGATCACAGCCAATCCGGCACCCGCAATTCCTCAAGCCACCTACACGGCAACAACCACGTTGACCGCAACCGCTACATGAACAACATAATTCAAAACAATTTAATGAAACGTGCCGGGGCATTGGCATTTGGTTTCGCCCTACTTGCCTCGTTTACCTCTCTTGCTTTTCCGGCACAGGCATACGAAATACAGGAATTGGATGACAAGTCCATCATCGGAGATTTCGTCATTGGCCCCGCAAAAGCGGAGGTTGTTGTGGAGCCCGGAACACAAAAGACGCTCAACATTATCGTTACCAATCGCATGGGCGATGAACGAGTCTTCAACTTGAGCGTGGAAGACTTCACGGGCTCGCGAAACGCGGAGGAGCCGGTGGTTTTGCTCGGTGATGAGCGAGGCCCTTACTCCTTGAAAGATTACCTTTCTTTTGCGGAGAAAAGCTTCGTGCTGAAACACGGACAGCGCGCGACCATACCGGTAACGATATCAATCCCGGTGGATAGCGAACCGGGCGGCCGCTACGGGAGCGTGCTCGTTACTACTACCTCAAAGCCGGCCGAAGGGGAGACAGTGGGCGCAACTACGGGAGGCGCCACGATCGTTTCGCGTATCGGCGCGCTCTTCTTTGTGCGCATCCCGGGCGTTGTGGCGGAAGACGGAGAGCTTCAAAGCTTCACCGTCGCGAGCGACAAAAAGTTCTTCCTGGATGGTCCTGTTCCATTCCATCTTCTGTATGAGAACAACGGAAGCGTGTACCTCAACCCTTACGGAGAAATTACGATCAAGAACATGCTCGGCGAGACAGTAGGAGGTCTTAAGGTTGAACCATGGTTTGCGATGCCCGATTCGCTCCGATTACGCGAAGTATCCTGGGATCGCGATTTCCTGCTCGGCCGCTACACCGCGGAAGCAAAGATCAACCGAGGATACGGCGACATCATTGACGAGGCATCGGTGACGTTTTGGGTTGTGCCGATAAAGCTTGTGCTTTCGGTATTTGTCGGACTCCTCCTTCTCCTCCTCATCATCCGCTTTATCGGTTCGCGATTTGAATTCCGAAGAAAGTAAAGAGTATCAAACCTTCCTTGCAGACAGTATTTTTGGCAATTAGTACACTCTTGAGAATAAATGTTCTCGCGCATGACATCACAACGACATATCAGAGTTGTAAGAAAAAGGAGAGCACCACACGGGCACTTCTTGTTTTCTAAGTTGCTTCGCACCCAAGAAAACAATGTCGCACCTTTGGGGTTCGTGGCCCTATTTGCTGTGAGCGGTCTCATGTTGCCGGTCTTGGTTTTTTCCCAGGCCATGCAGAGCAATAATTACAAAATACAATTTGACAGCATCAACACGGGAGGAGTGTTTGCTTCTTCCACCAGCTATTCCATGGAAGATACGGTCGGAGAAGTGGGAACCGGAGAGTTGGCAAGTACGTCATATTCCCTGAAAGCCGGCTATCAGCAAATGAATGAAACGTTCCTCTCCATGACAGCAGCAAGCGATGTCGGGATGACCCCCGCGATCGGAGGTGTCAGTGGCGGTACTTCAAACGGCTCCGCGCAAACTACAGTAACAACCGACTCTGTCGCCGGATACCAGCTCTCCATCAAGGCAAGTTCTTCGCCCGCGCTCGTATCGGGCGCGAACACCATCGCCGATTACACGCCGGCAGGAGCGGACCCCGACTTCACTTTCGCGATCCTCTCCACCGCTTCCGAATTTGCATTTACCCCGGAGGGAACAGACATTGCGCAAAAGTACAAAGACAACGGCGCAAGCTGTAATACCGGTTCCGGCGACACCGCGGACAAATGTTGGAATAATCTCGCTACTGTAAGTGACGTTATCGCGAGCAGGACGAGCGCGAATCATCCGTCCGGAACACAAACGACGATCAAGTTTCGGGTGGAGGTTGGGTCAGCGCGCACGCAACCCGCGGGCACGTACATTGCGACAACCACACTAACCACAGTCGCCCTCTAAAAAAACGAAGAAAAAACGAAGGCAAGGCCTTCGTGGGAAGAGAACAAACAGAAGACATGCAAAAAATTTCCACAGCACATAAAACAGTCGCAATAGTTTTATTGACAGGGTTCTTCTTGTTCTCAGGAGCGCTTCTCTATGCCGCACAAGATACATTTACCACTACACTTAGTGTGACTGGTACCACTGATACGACACCGCCATCCGTCCCGTCCTCACTCTCCGCGACAGCAGTGTCAACTTCGCAAATCAATCTGTCGTGGACCGCTTCAACGGACGACGTCGCCGTACTGGCGTATAAGATCTATCGCGACACAGTGCATATCGCCACTTCAACCGGGACAACCTATGGAGATACGGGACTTTCTGAGGGAACAACGTACGCGTACACGGTTTCCGCCGTTGACACCTCATATAATGAGTCATTGCAATCTGCCACTGCAAGCGCGACAACGGAGACCTCAATAGTCACTCCGCCATCATCACCAGGTGGTAATGGACCACCAAGCCTCTTTACCCAACTTGCTATCGTGAACCTGAAAGTCGTCCCCGCGCTCTACTCCACCACCATCACCTGGGACACGACGAAGCCCGCCATTTCAAGACTCGCGTGGGGCCTCTCGTCGGAATACGAGATGGGAACGCTTTCCGGAACATCCCTAAAGTACAACCATAAAACGAACATAGAGAATCTTTCTCCCGGCACCACGTACTTTTTTGAACTTGAAGCAAGGGATGCGACCGGTCTCAAGACGGGCGTTACAAGAATGGAATGGAAGACGCTTTCTTTGCCCGACACTGCTCCGCCGGCAAACGTTTCAAATTTTACCGCGCGCCCGCAAGACGGCGCCATATTTCTTGACTGGAACAATCCTGCCGATCCTGATTTTGACTTTGTGAGAATTGTTCGCTCCAATCGTTTTTACCCGAGAGACCCTCAAGACGGCGAAGTGGTGTACGAAGAAAGGGGAGAGCGCGCAGAGGACAGCGATGTGGTCGCCGGACAAACATACTACTATACGGCATTCGCGAGAGACACAGATGGCAATTATTCTTCAGGCGCGGTCGTGAGCGCGCGGATAACAGCGGAGGGAGGCGTGTCACTTCCACCCGAATTGCCTTTTGACGGTTTCCCCCCTTCGCCCGACAGTTACCCCGAATTTGAGAAGCTCACCATTTTGGATTTTGACTTCATTCAGGACGGAAAGAAGCTTGTCTTTTCCAACGAAACAGCGGTACTTGACGGAACAAAGAACCTCATTATTTCGCTTGATTACCGCAAGGTGCCCGAGGTGCTGAAAACTATCGGTATTACCCTGCAAGACCCCGCAGATCCGGAAAAGGTGTTTGCTTTCTTGCTCCGAGTCAATAGCGACAAGAGCGCGTACGAAGCGGTAATCGCGCCGCTCCAAAGAAGCGGAACGTACCACTTTGGCATCGCTATCTTGGACTTCAAAAATCAGAGCGTAAAAAAATTATCCGGAAGTCTTGTGGCGCGAGTTCCCTTTGACCCGTACACGGGCAATACCGTGGCAGATAGGAGAAAGTATCTCCTCAATTCATTTTCCATCGCCCTCCTCGCCCTTATCGTGCTCGCGCTTCTTATTGCTATAAGAAAGCTATTCGCAAGGGGGCGCGACAGGCGGCCGAGAAGATTACCCCAAGAAGCTATACCCCAAAAAATCCGAAATTGAAGTCAGACTTCAATCAAGACAATCAATAGGGTCAAAATTTAGGTCTGACCTAAATCAATAGTGACGAAGAATGCACAGACAATGAAAACACAGTATAAAAACATATTCATACGCATCGGTACCGCCGCCACCATCGTGGCGTTAAGCGGAGCGTTTAACGTGCTTCCATTGTCCGCGCAATTCAATCCCGAAGTGAACTACCAAGGCAAGCTGACCAACGCAAGCAATGTCGCGGTTTCAGACGGCATCTACCACATGAAATTCCGCCTCTACACCGCTGCCTCGGGCGGCACGAATATCTGGGAAGATGACAGAAGCTTCCTCACTGGCAACAGGATCACGGTGACAAGCGGCCTTTTCAGCGTGTTGTTGGGAAGCTCCACTCCTTTAACAAGCGTTAACTTCAACCAGACGTTGTATCTTGAAGTATTGGTCGGCGGCACCGCGTCAACCACCATGGAGACGCTTTCCCCGCGCAAAAAATTAGGCAGCGTTCCCGCCGCGTTTGAGGCCGGCAAATTAGACGGCGTAGACTCCTTGCAATTCGTGCGCTCCGACGAAGCCGACACGATTGCGGCAACTTCCGCCTCAACCCTCCTCACCATCAACCAGTCCGGCGCGGGAGATATCTTGAACCTTCTTGATGGCGGCAACGAAGTATTCACCGTCATTGACGCCGGCAACGTCGGCATCGGCACGACGACGCCGTACGCCAAACTCTCGGTGGTGGGCGAAGTGGTCGCGGCAAATTTCACCGCCACTTCAACCACGGCAACCTCAACATTTGCGGGTGGATTTGCCGTTGAAACGAGCGGGTTGGTGTACGATTACTCAACAAACAAAGTTGGGATAGGAACCGCCTCACCGGCAGGACTTTTGGAAATTCGCAACGGTGATGTGGCAAGTATTCGGTTGAGTGATTCGGATGTTACCCATGGCATGACTGGTATTGTTCCCACAGATGTATTTGGCGAGATTGGCAATTCCAATACTCTCAATGGCGGTCTCATGATGCGTGGTTTCAGCGCTAGCGACAGTACGTACGGCGTTGATATTCGCGGATACGCAAACACTAATCCGAGTGTTGCAGCTGTTCGTATCGTGGGGATCAAACGAAACGGCACCGTGACCCAAGCCCTTGGCGCTACCGAGCGACTGTTTGATGTGCAGGATGTTTCAAATATATTGTTCACGGTACTGGGCGGCGGCAACGTCGGCATCGGCACGACGACGCCCGGAACGCTTCTTTCTCTCGGCAACACCGGCGCTAACACGATAAATATTTCGGCAACAGCCACCTCAACGTTTGGTTCAGGACTTGATATACGGACGGGATGTTTTGCTATAAACGGCACCTGTGTCGGTGCCGGAAGCGGGTCCGGCACAGTCGGCTCGGGCACGACGGGACAATTTCCATACTATGCCGCAAACGGCACGACACTCACCGCAACTTCCTCTCTCTTCCTCGCGACAAGCGGCAACGTCGGCATTGGCACGACGACGCCATGGGCGAAACTATCAGTAGGAACGCACGATCTTTCAATCACAACACCTTCATTTGTTATTGCCTCCTCTTCTACGGGGGTTGCGACATCAACTCAATTTATTGTCAGGAATGGTCTTGTGGGAATCGGCACCACCTCCCCATACTCAAAACTCTCCGTCTGGGGATCTGGCACAGGCACGAACAGACTTTTTGAACTAACCAACAGCGCTTCAACAACACTCGCAACATTCCAAGAAGATGGCACAGGATATTTCTTGGGTAACATCGGCATCGGAACGACGAGCCCGAATGTTAAATTAGTCGTTCAAGACACCACACCCGAAATCAAATTGTTGCCTTCCGGAGACACTTCGCAATATACCAGACTTTTTCATTCTAATTACTGGCTAGGTCCTTCCACTCAATTGATTAGTAGGTCGGGCGGGGTCATCCGAAGTTTATTGGCACGATATGGAGACGACCTGTCGATCATGCCAGAGGGAGGCAACGTCGGCATCGGCACCACGTCCCCATGGGCGAAACTCTCCATTGCCGGCAGCGCTACCGCTCCCACCACACCACTCTTTTCCGTGAGCTCGTCCACGCCGACCGGCACCACGACCGTCTTCCACATCACCTCGCAGGGGAATGTGGGGATCGGGACGACGAGTCCGAGTGTCGCCTTACATTTGAGTTCAGCACAGGATGCCGGGATGCGGATTGAGGCCACCGGTATATATGCTCCCGGGTTTGATTTATGGTGGGGGGGTGCCAGAAAAGGCACATTCGGAGTTGCCAATCAAGCAGACTCATTTGTCACAGGGGCGGCATCGGGCGACTTTGTTTTCAGGCCTGATGGCGGTGGCAACTTCATCTTCGCTGATTCAACTTGGACTAAACAGTTATTTAAGATAATGAACTCCGGCAACGTCGGCATCGGCACGACGACACCGTGGGCGAAACTCTCCATTGCGGGTTCTTCCGCCGCTCCCACCACCCCGCTCTTTTCCGTGAGTTCGTCCACGCCGACCGGCACGACGACCGTGTTCCACATCACCTCGCAGGGGAATGTGGGGATCGGCACCACGACGCCGGGAAGCGCTTTGCATGTTGAAAGATCGGGCGCGGGCACTGTTGGAGGTTCAATACAATTACGTAATTCTGCGACTAACGCTGCCGGTAATTATACAGAAGTATTTTTCAGTGGTTCAATCATTGCGCAAGCAAGAATAAGAGCACAACTTACATCTTCTCTTGCTTCCGATCTCCTCTTTTTCACGAGCGATGGATCCGAGTCGGAGAAACTTAGAATTACCAGTGCCGGCCTCATCGGCATCGGAACGACGACACCACTGTCAAAATTAGCAGTTAGTGGTGGAGTAAGCGTCGGTGCTGATTATAACGTGGCGGCTCCAACTAACGGGATGATAATTCAAGGCAGCGTCGGCATTGGCGTAACAAGTCCGTCTTCTCTAGCAAAGCTCGTCATAGATAGCGGTGGCGGGACGAATGCTAGTCTCAAACTTGAACACACGGGCAGTAATTTTATAGTACGACCGGTTAGTAGCAGTGGAGCATCTACGATTATAGAAAATACTGGTGGAGGAGCTCTGGTTATCAACCCAAACGGCGGCAATGTTGGCATCGGTACAACGTCGCCATGGGCAAAACTCTCCATCGCGGGAAGCTCTGCCGCTCCCACCACTCCGCTCTTTTCCGTGAGCTCGTCCACGCCGACCGGCACCACGACTGTCTTCCACATCACCTCGCAGGGGAATGTGGGGATTGGGACGACGAGTCCTACCAGTAGACTTCACATTGTTGGAGACGGGACAACGACCATACGGCTTGGATCGTCGCTTGCAACAGGAGATGTAGCAGGGATCAAGTTTATCGAGGGCGATACTGGCGGGAATGGTGATGGCGGCGTGGTTCTAAACTATAACGGTAGCAACAACGAGCTCAATATACGAGATCACGCCACCGGCAATGATCTTGTCACCTTTGAGCGAGCGGGCAATGTCGGTATCGGCACTACCTCGCCCTACGCGAAACTCTCCGTCGTGGGCGAAGTGGTTGCGGCAAATTTCACCGCAACCTCCACCACCGCGACTTCCACATTCGCCGGCGGCTTGGATGTTAATTCCGGCGCGCTCCAATACGACTACGGCGCGAATAAGACCTCCATTGAAAACCTTAATTTAGGACCGGTCAATTTTGAACCAAACGCCGGCGTCGTCTCCTGGATAGATATTTCCGTGACCGCCTCGTCGTCGGCAGGTACTGACATGAGCTACTCGGCGCAAATAGACAGCAATAAACTGCTCACGGTCTACGGCGAATCCAACGGCGCGGGCGGCATTCAAAACACCGGCGTCAATATCGGTACCTCCACCACGCTCTATTCCACCAACATCCCGTGGAATTCGCTCATCGTGGGCGATGGCATTATCTGTCTGGACAACGGCGGCGACAACTGCGACGACGCGGCGCGTACGCGTGGCACGATTTACGCCAACAACGCGACCGTCTCCGGGCTTGACGTCGCGGAAGAGTATCCGACGAAAGATACGACGCTTGAAGCGGGAGAGATCGTGATGCTTGATCAAGACAATCCGGTGTTTGTGCGCAAGTATGATAAAAACCCGGCGGCAGTTGTTTCAAAAAGCAAAAAAGGGAAAGGTGAAAACAGTGCCACCACTACGGAAGAAACCGCTTCTCCTGCGACGTCGCAAAGAACGCCGCAAGCATTTGGCGTGGTGTCCACACAACCGGGTCTTTTACTCGGAGGATTCAATAGCGAGAAGTACAAAAACGAAGTGCGCGTACCGCTCGCACTCGCCGGACGCGTACCTCTGAAGGTGACCATGGAAGGAGGCCCTATTGCGGTGGGCGACCGCATCGCGCCTTCTGCAAAGAGAGCCGGAGCGGGAATGAAGTCCTCCGGTTTTGGCGGAACTGTCGGCATCGCCCTTGAACCGTTTACCGCGGATTCTCCCCAAGACGAAGCTGGCCGAGGTACGATCCTCGTCTTCATAGACCTTGCTTCGCAGGGGCTTTCCGGGGCGATTGCCGGCGACGACATGGAATTTTCATTTGGGGAAAAAGGTATTTTTGATCTCGGCGGGAAAGACATCGCGAACGCGCGCAGTATCATTTCCGAGTCGGGAACGTGGAGCATCAGCGCGGAGGGGACGCTCATCACGAAGCGCGTGGAGACGGACACGTTGCGCGTGGGATCCGCGGAAAATCCGCGCGGCGTAGAGCTCTATGACTTCCAGACAGCCGCACTCGTGTGTATGTTCGTACAGGGAGGGGAGGTGAAAAGTGTGCCGGGCGGATGTACATTTGAAAGCGGCATTACGGGAGCAGCTACGACCCCGAGTACGGCAGAGGTGCCGATTCCGGAACCAACCCAAGAACCGACCCCTGAACCGATTGCCGAACCAACACCGCCACCTGTGGAAGAGCCGCCAGCCGAAGAAACCGTTACTGCGATTGCAACCACTACCCCTGAACAGCTTTAAACCTTTAAATATTTAAACTTTATTCGATGAAAAAAGACAAAAACAATTACGCGTTCATAGACAGCCAGAACTTAAACCTAAGCATTCAAGAATTGGGATGGAAGCTTGATTTTGCGCGTTTTAGAGTGTACCTGAAAGAAAAATACGGCGTCTCAAAAGCGTTTTTGTTCATTGGGTATGTGGAAGATAACCAAGATTTATACACCGCTCTACAAAAATACGGATACCTTGTGGTTTTTAAGCCGGTACTTGAATATAAAAACGGTAAAATGAAAGGAAATTGTGACGCAGAACTAGTATTACAAGCAATGATTGAGTACCCGCACTGCGACAAGGCAGTAATCGTAACAGGAGATGGGGACTTTCATTGTCTCGTAAAATATCTTGTGAAACAGGACAAATTGAAAAAACTTCTTATCCCAAACAAACAGCAATACTCGGCTTTACTCAAACGATTCCCGTCCGAATATCTTGCTTTTGTATCCGATTTGCAAAAAAAACTTGAGTATGTTGGAAAAATAAAAAGAAAAGAACCCCATAAGGACGGAACCTTATAGGGCGCTTTTCGTCGTGATTTGCAGATAGTATAGCAAAACGCGAAAGTATGGTCAAGTATGTTGCGGATAGCAAAATCAAACCTTTAAATATTTAAACCCTTACCTATGACCTCCAAACACTTAGGAAAACTCATCCTCATCGGCATCGTCTTTATTGCTGTTTTTGGCTATGTGGTTTTTCGCGTGTGGGGCGGAACACTCATTGATCTGACCCTTACCTCCAACACCTCCCTTGAGCAGGGCTTTGTCGGCCACTGGAGTATGGACGGAAAGGATATAGACACGTCTTCTAGTACCGCGGAGGTGCGCGACCGGAGCGGGCAGGGGAA
>JBBTVG010000009.1 GCA_038063375.1 Patescibacteria group bacterium | reverse complement strand
CGCAATAAATTTGACCCGTACGAGCAGACCTATCAGAGACTTCGCGCGCTTGCGGTGAATGGGCATCCCACCGACAAGTTGGAGATCATTGTCATCGGTGGCACGTGGAGTTTTTATCATCCGAAATACCAAGAAGAGTTTATCGGAGAGGTATTTCGCGCGTGCAACAATTTTCACGCGGAGACAGAAATCAAAAAAGGCGAGAAAACTTTTGCTGAATTACTGACGACAAATGAAAGCGCGATATGTCGTGTGATCGGTCTTTCGGTGGAAACACGCCCTGACTATATAACAGAGAAAGAGCTTGCGCGCATGCGCTCTCTCGGCGTCACCAAGGTGGAGATCGGCGTACAGCATCTGGATAATGATATTTTGGCGCATAACAGACGTGACATGACCAAAGAGGATATCGCCGAGGCAACCGAACTTTTGCGGAACGCGGGTTTCAAGGTGGTTTACCACATGATGCCGAATCTGCCGGGGAGCGATCCTGAAAAAGATAAGGCGATGTTCGTTGAGCTCTTTGAGGGAGAAGTGTACCAGCCGGATATGTTGAAAATATATCCGTGCATGGTGCTTAAGAAGAGCCTGCTCTACAAGATCTGGACACAGGGGGGATTTAAGCCCTATACGGACCCGGAGCTTTTGGACATACTTGTCGCGGTAAAAAAGAAGATTCCTCCGTATGTGCGTATTATTCGCGTGATACGCGACATACCGGCAACTTATATCATGGCCGGCAGCAAGATATCCAACTTGAGACAACACCTTTTAGAGGATCAAAAAAAGAACCACTGGCAGTGCAGGTGCATCCGTTGCCGTGAGATCAGAAGCGGTGAATTTGATGCCGAGAAATTCAAGCTCTCGCGTATTGAGTATCGGACACAAACAGGCACGGAGATCTTTTTAAGTTATGAGAATACGACAGACAATAAGCTCGCGGCATTTTTGCGCCTGCGTTTGCCGGATAAAACGCCGGACGCGCGATTTCAGGATGATCTTGCCGTTTTGGACGGCGCGGCGCTTGTGCGCGAATTGCATACCTATGGACATCTTGTTTCTTTGAACGAAAAAGGAGAACAGAGCCAACATCAAGGACTCGGGAAGTCGCTCTTGGAAGAGGCGGAGCGAATCGCGACAGAAAAGGGCTACCGGAAAATAGCGGTCATTTCAGGCATCGGGGTACGCGATTACTATCGCAAAAGGGGATATGAGCTTGACCGCACCTATATGGTAAAATCACTGTAAGATATATGACTTACCTCTCTTGCTCTATATTGCGAGAAATGTACGCTTGACAAAAGTGATACACTTTTGATACACTTTGGTTGTTCATGACACAAGGCGAAGGAAATGAAAAAAATTCCTACCTTTTACTACCATCGTTAATATAAACAAAATATGGCTACCATTAAAAAAAGAGTAAATATCAGTATTCCGAAATCTACGGAAGATATTTTAATAAAGCTTGCAAAGCGAGATCAGGTGCCGCAAGCAACAAAAGCCGCGGAGCTTCTTCGTCTTGCTATTGAAATTGAAGAAGACCAGGTGCTTGATGAGATCGCTTCAATACGGGATACCAAAAAAGCGAAGTTTGTTGCACATAAAAAAGTATGGGCATAGTGTTTACTATTCTCTATCACAAGTCAGTTATGGACGAAGATGTGCCAAAACTTTCTCCTGCCGATAAAAAAAGGATTAGGAAAAGCATTGAGGAGAAACTTATGACTCGCCCTGATGTATTTGGCAAGCCATTGCGTCGCTCATTGAGTGGCTATAGGAAATTGCGCGCCGGAGATTATCGCGTGGTGTTTCGTATTGAGAATACGACTGTAGTTATTTTCTGCATTGCGCATAGGTCAGTTGTGTATAAAAAGTTCTCCAATCGCATATAAACACTATGAAATTATTGATCATGACCCAGAAAGTTGATGCGAACGATGACGTGCTGGGCTTTTTTCACGGATGGATAAAAGAATTTGCAAAGCATTGTGAAGAGATGACGGTCATCGCGCTCGGGGTTGGGGAGTATGACTTGCCGAAGAACGTGCGCGTCCTTTCGCTTGGAAAAGAGGAAGGAGTATCGCGCTTGAGCTACCTCATCAATTTCTATCGCCTCATCTGGCGTGAGCGCAAAAATTACGATACGGTTTTTGTGCATATGAATCAGGAATATATTTTATTGGGCGGGCTCATATGGAAGTGTCTCGGCAAAAAAATAGCTCTGTGGAGAAATCATTATGCTGGCAGTCTTTTGACGCGCATCGCCATGATGATTTCAGACAAGATATTTTGTACTTCAAAATATTCTTTTACCGCGCGTTCCAAAAAGATGACCTTGATGCCTGTCGGGGTTGATACCGACCTCTTTAAAAAAGAAGACCGGATAGTAAGGAAGCCGCACTCCGTTTTGTTCCTCGCACGCATCTCACCCTCAAAGAAACCACACCTCATCATTGAAGCGCTCCGCAAGGTGCGTGATAAGGGGATAGATTTTACCGCGGATTTTTACGGAAATCCTCTCCCTCAAGATGTTCCGTACCTCAATTCTCTCAAAGAGAAAGTAAAAGCATATTCTTTGGAAGATCGCGTTACTTTTGAAAAAGGAGTCCCCAATAGAGAAACACCACGCGTGTACGGAGCACATACGATTTTCATAAATGCGAGCCCCTCCGGGATGTACGACAAGACCATTTTTGAAGCAATGGCGTGCGAGAGTTTGGTGCTTACTTCAAATATAAACCTAAAAGGTAGCATAGATGATATGTTTCTTTTCAGGGAAGACGACGAAGAAGATATCGCAAAACAATTAGCCCGTCTTTTGGCTCTTTCTTTTGAAGAGAAAGAAGAGTTGGGAAAAAAACTTCGTGTATTTGTCGTGTCTCAGCATAGCCTAACTCTCCTTGGCGACAAATTGACAAAATGTCTCACCATATGAATAGTAATGACATTATCAAAATGAAAAGTTTTTTTTACGGACATTTTTCAGACCGTAGACTTGTTGTTCGGTATATAATGGCCGGAGGTACGGGAGCTTTCGTGAATATCGCAAGCATGTATGTTCTCACGGATATAGTGGGAGTATGGTACATAGCTTCTGCTGTGTTTGCGTTTTTTATTTCACTCGTCGTAACATTTTTTCTGCAAAAAATGTGGGCGTTTGGCGATGTTGCTCTTCATCCGCAGCACGCTCTGCGGCAAGCGGCCCTTTATACCGCTTCAAGCGTGTCATTTTTGGGAATCAACACATTGATGCTTTATCTTCTTGTTGAATTTCTTGGTGTATGGTATCTTTTGGCGCAGTTTTTCTCGTTGGGCATAGTGGCATTGGGCAGTTTCTTGTTCAACAAGTCGGTAACTTTTCGGAAGAGTGAA